>JAITLW010000301.1 GCA_031277715.1 Sphingobacterium sp.
AGGGCTTCGATATGTCCGTATTGTTGGGAAGCGGATGGGGACATAAGCTATATAACGGTAATCGCTATTTCTTCGAGGCCATGAGCTCGGGATCTAACTTCTTAAATACCACACTCGATGCATGGACTGAAAACAATCGAAATACAGATGTACCTCGGGCTGTATTAGGCGATCCTAATGGTAATAGTCGGGAATCTACACGTTTCCTAGAGGCAGGCGATTTCATCCGTTTACGACAAATACAGTTGGGCTATACCTTGCCTAAGCATGTTCTTGGGGCAATAAAATCAGAAAACCTAAGATTCTACATCAGTGGACAGAATCTATTTACATGGACCAAGTATAATGGTATCGACCCAGAATTTGGAGGTTCAACAGTATTAAGTACAGGTGTAGACCGTTATATATTTCCATTTACTAAATCTTATACTTTGGGTTTACAGTTTCTATTCTAAGATAATAGATGGGTATATCTAACTAAAAATAATAAAGATGAAAAGAACAACACTTAAATATATATTTCTCTGCTTGATTTTGTCTTCAGCTACAGTATCCTGCAGTGATAGATTGGAGTTATCTGCACCAGATCAATTGACATCAGGTAATTTCTGGCGTAATGTATCTGATGCCGAATCTGGATTGGCATCTGCTTATTCTCAATTGGAATCCTCTACCGATGTATGGGAGTTCTCTGAGATTAAGTTTCCTGTTGAAACCTATAGAGAGGATATCTGTGTTATAGGCAGTGATGCGATGAATTACCAGACCTGGGTGGAATTGTACAACTTTACCTATACCAATGGGAATAGTCAATTTTCCAGATATTGGGATATCAACTATACAGGGATAGCTTTTACAAATCAAGTGATCGAGAAGGTCGCAACTATTGATATGGATGTCACTTATCGGAATCAAATTATTGCGGAAGCAAAGTTTTTACGTGCCTACTACCATATGAAACTGTTGCTCAATTGGGAAAAAATAGTTTTGCGTGATGTATATATAACGAACGAAAGTCAGATTAATAAAGAACTATCGTCACGCACAGAAGTATGGGATTTTATTATTAAGGATTTGGAGGAAGCAGTAGGCAGTTTGACACCTAAGCATACAGAAGCTAATGTCGGTAGGGCAACTAAAGGTGCTGGTTATGCTTACTTGGGATATTGCTACCTGACGCGGGCCTATGAAGAGTCTTCGAGACGGGACGAAATGCTGGATAAGGCTGAAAAGGCACTGAGAAATGTAACGGGCTATAGTCTAGAGAAAAACTTGCTGTCCATGTTTGATGGAACCAATAAGAATAGCAAGGAATCTATTTTTGAACTTCAATTTACAGATAATACGGCAAATGGGGCAAGCTATCGTACAGCTATACATAAGTGGATTGCTACGGGCGAACTCGGAGGCTGGGATGAGATTACGCCAAGTAATATGTTGTTGGCGGAGTTTAAAAAGGAGGGAAAAGTGGCGACAACAGGAAATTATGATTCACGCCTGTATCAAACTTTATTCTGTGAAGATCCTTATTTTAATGATGTCAATACCCCTAGGGTCTATGGGTATACCTATGATGAGGTTTTTGAAAATGGTTCTGGTCGTATGAGCTTTAGAAAATATCTTCCAGCGACACTTGATGACTTGAATAAATCTAGAACAGCAGTTAATTTGCCTTTAATGCGTTACGCAGATGTACTGTTGCTATTAGCGGAAACACTAAATGAACAGGGGAAACCGGGAGAAGCTATTCCGCTTATAAACGAGGTGCGTAAGCGTGCTGATATGCCGGATCTTTCTACGAGTATGGGAATTGCACAGGTAAAAGCACAGATTGAGCATGAACGTATCCTTGAATTTGCATTGGAAAATACGCGTTTTTATGATTTGAGAAGATGGGGTAAAACGAAAGAGGCGCTGCATGCGATAGGAAGAACAAATTTTGATCCCAATAGACATAATTTCTATCCAATACCTTTGTTGGAAATTAAGTCAAACGACAAGGTAAACTAAAATATATGTTAATTGTATTCTGCATCATGGTGGTCGGAGTAGGTATAGGGATTGGCGTTAGGTCAATCCCTCATTTCCGACATGTTGGAAAATGGATTTCGATCGTTATTTACTTTTTACTCTTTTTATTGGGAAGAGAAGTAGGAACGAATGCGCAATTACTTTCTAGTCTTAGTACGTTAGGAATACAAGCGTTGTTGATTACAGCAGGCGCACTGATCGGAAGTATCGTTTGCGCATGGGGGATTTACAAGTTTTTTTTTCAAAAACATGAAGGGTAGTCTGATAATTGTCGGTTTTTTTGTGCTCGGGGTTCTTTCTGGGGTAGGTGATGTATTCCCCTCAGATTTTTTTTCGGCAAATGCCAGTCAATATGTATTGTATGTATTGATGCTTTTGGTGGGGTTGAGTATTGGCTACGATAAAGAGTTGATTCACTCTCTACGACAGACTAACTGGAAGATTCTGTTGGTTCCTATCGGTACTATAATAGGGACTTTACTTGGAACTGCTGTAGTTGGAGTATTTATAGCTGAATGGTCGATAACGGAAAGCATGGCTGTAGGTTCTGGATTCGGCTATTATTCGCTATCAAGTATTTTTATTACAAAATATAAAGGTGCAGCTCTAGGGACAATTGCCCTGATGTCTAATATCATGCGGGAGATATTTGCCCTTTTGGCCGCTCCGCTATTGGTACGTTGGTTTGGACGGTTAGCACCTATAGCAGCCGCTGGTGCTACCAGCATGGACACCTGCTTGCCTATTATCTCGCAATATAGTGGGAGAAGGTATGTGGTCATCGCTATTTCGCACGGTATAATTGTAGATCTCACGGTGCCATTTTTGGTTACATTCTTTTGTTCTTTTTAAAAAATCTAATATGCTAAAATATTTTTCTTGGATAGGAGTGTTTATTTTATCAGTCTTTAGTATAGCGTGCTCTAATTCAGAAGCTAAGCTGAGCAAGACTGAGTTTAATATGGACGACTATAATAACCTATTTGATATACGACAAGATCCGCTCGCAGCAAAACGTCTTACCAATCCACTATATACGGATGGGGGAGCATGGTTGGGGTATGGAATTCCTTTGGATACGAGTATAGCTGCATTTTGTGGCCCTTATGATCTAGCCGCTCGTAACTGGTGGAGTTCCGCAATTGTGGAGGTACTAGGTGAGGAACCGAAGGAAGAGGGGCAACTTGATCGGTTGGGACAAGATCGTGTCGTCTCTTATGTAGACCGTTTATGGATGCGGTCAAATTATAAAGGGGGAAAAGTCGAGCAGACACTCCGGATATTGTCAGACTCAACGTCTTTGTTGGTAATAACGAATAGCTCTGCTAATCCTGTTTGGATTTCTGGGACTCTTCTGAAAGAGGGATGGAAGCAGGAAGGCAATAATATTTGGACGGAGAGTCAGAAGGGAGAGGTTATTATGTTGTCGTTTTCGGAGGCAATAACGTTAAATACTAAGAATGGAAGGTATGTCGGCCATCTGACAGGAAAGCATCATGTGGTGGCGATTACGCATTTTCGTAAAGGTTTCCATATCGAGGATGCTAAAAAAAATGGAGTAAGGATTATTAACGAAGAGGAGCGCCTGATCGAAGCGCAGAGCCTGAGATGGGAGAGTTATCTGAAACCAAACTTTAGAGCGGAACTATCTTTTGAGGCACATCGAGTTATGGTAAAAAGTGTGGCTACGCTTATGAGTAACTGGCGTTCAGCTCGAGAAGACATAAAGCACGATGGGATAGTGCCATCTCATGTAGCTGATTATTTTGTCGGTTTATGGGCTTGGGACTCTTGGAAACATGCTGTAGCAATTGCTCATGTAGATATTAATCTGGCAAAAAATCAGGTACGCGCCATGTTTGATTTTCAGGATAGCGCGGGAATGGTTGCAGATTGTATTTATCCAGACAGCAAGGAAAATAATTATAGAGACTCTAAACCGCCATTAGCAGCATGGGCTGTAAATGAGATCTATGAAGTTGATAAGGACAAGGATTTTGTTGAGGAGATGTATGATAAGTTGGTCCACTATCATAATTGGTGGTATAAGAATAGGGATCATGACCACAACGGTATTTGTGAGTATGGTGCGACAGATGGGACATTGGAGGCCGCAAAATGGGAAAGCGGTATGGATAATGCCATACGATTTGATGACGCAAAGATGCTTCAGAATAATCCTAAGGCCTGGAGTATGGATCAAGAATCGGTGGAGTTAAACGCCTACTTAAAAGTGGAAAAGCAATATCTAAAAAAGTTTGCTGCTATTTTGGGCCGATCTTTTGAAGATAGCGATAAGGATATCGTGTCTCCTTTCTTTGATGTGGACAGAGGTTATTTTTTTGACCGTAGGCTGAAGGGAGATTGGATCGAACACTTTGGGCCAGAGGGATGGGCACCACTGTGGACAGGCTTGGCTTTTCAAACGCGGGCGGATGGAGTGGTTTATGTTTTGTTTGATATA
>JAITLW010000340.1 GCA_031277715.1 Sphingobacterium sp.
GTAGGAATTGTCGTGGTCGTTGTCCCAAAGGTCCTCACAGATCGTAAGCGCTATTTTTTTTCCTTGTAGCTCGATACACTGTATATTTCGGTTTGGCTCAAAGTAACGATATTCATCAAATACATCGTAGTCGGGCAGGAGGGATTTCTTGCGACAGTCTGTGATTTGTCCTTTAGTGATAACTATAGCGGCATTGGATAGTGGTTTTCCTTCTTCATGTTCATTGCGGATCGGGGCCCCGATAATGCAGTCTATCGTATCACAGTGTACAGCTATCCGTGATAAAGATTGTTGGCATTGGTCTAGGAAAACAGCATTCCGCAACAGGTCTTTGGCAGGGTAACCTCCGATTGCCAATTCTGCAAATACGATTAAATTCGCCTGGGCTTCTTTTGCATCTGCTATTGCCTTTATGATTTTTTCTTCGTTTTGCTCGAAATTGCCAATATGGTAATTGAGTTGTGCTAATGCTATTTTCATGTTAGAAGCTCGTGTTTAGATGAGTTAAATAGATTGCAATATTGTTTTCCCTTTGGGTTTGCGTGCTTAAAATAATAAACCGAAATTCAACGCTAGAAATGAGGTTCTCGGCGAACCATCTTTCATCGCTCTTGTAAATCCATTGTTGAAGGTCAGGCCCGTCAGTAGCGCCATATCGTTGCCGACCTTCCATTCAGCTCCTCCACCAATCTGTAAGCCCAAGCGGAATAGGTCGCTACCACGTAAAGCTTCTTTGTTATCACTTTCTATTTTCTGCTTACCCGAAACTTTCACCCCCGCTGTGAAACCAAATTGTCCATAAAAACGGCCGTATTCATTTGCCGTACTTTTTAGTTTGATGGATAAGGGGATATCGACGTATTTAAGGGTGATATCTCTATACTTTGGAAGTTTTGGAGCGTCGGGATCTAGGCTGAAGTATTCTGGTTCCACACGGCTATTGATCGTATTGATTAATAGTCCTGTTGAAAAGTAGTAGTTTTTTGCAAAACCTAGATCCGCTATCAGACCGTAGGAAAAGCCTAGTTTGGCACTTCCTTTTTGGTCCTTTTCATAACGTAACCAACCGAGATTGGGATTGAGTGTCAGACCGAGGCGTATGTTTTTTTCGCGGCCATAATAATAGCCTTGAGCTTGGGCATCGTATGTAGAAATGAGGGCTAGGCAAAGAAGAAAGATAGATAGAAAGGCCCTTGTGAAGTTAACCATAGTTTTTAATTGTTATATAAATTATATTTTTGTGTCTTAAGTTGATCATTATGTATTTGAAAACACTACAAAAATATTCCTTTTTTTTAATTATTACTTGTTTCATTGTCATAATAGCGTCCTGTAATCAAACAGATACCGTACGGCGACCCGATGTATCTAAGGTGGATGTAGTGGTCAAAATAGACCGTTTTGATCAAGAATTTAATACGCTGAAAGAAGCCGATATTGTCCTGAAGAGTAGGCAATGGCAACAGGAGTATCCTTATTTCTACTCGGACTATTTGACACAGATGCTGGAAGTCGGGAGTCCCAAGGATACGCTATTGCTGCAGGATAACCTAGCACAGGTGCTCAAGAAGAGAGATTTCGTCGATTTAGCTGATGCGGTAGCAAAAAAATACACCAACCTGAATCAGCAGGAGAAAGAGTTGACACAGGCTTTTAAGTATATAAAGTACTATTTCCCAGAATATAATATGCCTCGATTTATCGCTTTTATGGGCGGATTTTCTTTTCAGACGCCCATAGGGGAGGATTATGTAGGTATCGGTTTGGATATGTTTTTGGGTGCTGATTCTAGATTCTATCCGGCATTGGTACGTTCTATCCCCTTATATATGTCGCGTCGATTTACACCGGAGAATATAGCACCTCGGGTGGTGGAGGCTGTTTTGAGAGAAGAGCTTTTGCCTCAGAACAATCTCAATCAAAATACCCTGCAACATATGGTGTATAATGGTAAAATATTGTACGCAATGGATGTTATGCTTGAATCCGCCTCCGATGATACGAAGATCGGGTATACTGTTGAGCAACTTGCTTGGGCAAAAAAATATCAAGCGGATATTTGGGCCTGGTTTCTGCAAGAAGGATTGCTGTATGACACGGATTACCTGAAGACACAGAAATATTTTACCGATGCGCCATTTACACCTGAGCTCGGCGAAAATAATGAATCTGCACCCAAGCTAGGTTCGTATATAGGCTGGATGATGGTACGTAAATATATGGACCGTAATCCGGAACTTGATCTACTTGCGCTTTTCCAGGAGAAAGATGCACAAAAGATATTGGAGCAATCAAAGTTTAAGGGTAAATAATAGGAGTACAGTTACAGCTATTAAGCTGTAACTGTACCGATATAGATACTGTCTATTCTTTGATTGCTATGATCTGTTGCGACAAAGCCAAGATGGATATGATACAGCTTATCCTTGTCAGGCGGAGGCTGGAATGACCATATCTTCTAGCTTATGCGTCAGATCCCTGTTCAAAACATCACCACAGATAGTGAGATTTTGGTCTTCGGGTATAGCTATGAAAAGCGTACGGAAGAAAGCTGCATTTTTAACTGTTTTTGGGTCGTAATCCCAGTGGCAACTTAGTATGCTATCTTCATAGGTTAGAGTGGCAACTGTCAATGGAGATTCCATCCCCTTACTGATGTGGAATAACGAATGATCGATGTGAAAACCGTCATCATCAGATTGTACTACGTTATGTAAGGTATAGGACATAGCCGAGTTAAAGGCGGTCCGGTTTTGCTCGTAATTGTGAAATCCTAATGCCAATACTGCTTTGAGCGGACTTAGGAAATTTTGTGCAAATCCAAATTTGCCCCGGTTTTTCTTCTCGTCGACAGATAGTTTGCGGTTTTTGTTGACCTTAGGTCTGCTCCGGACGCAATCTATATTTTTCCATTTGTAATAAACTAAAGGTCCGATTTTCCCACTGGCAGATCCCATTGGTCCATTTTCTGTTCTTCCCATGTTGTTTTAAGTTTAATTAGCTGATACTAATATACTAATATCTAGGGGACATGTTATTATCATATTATTATTTAAAAAGTAATATAGCAGAATATTATAGGGAGATAATGGGTGTTTTATTCGATTTTATCCGAATGAAGTCCGTGTTATCTCCGAATAAAGTCCGTATGGAATACTTGTTAAATAATAATATGTACCCTAGTTTGTATCAAGGTGAACACAAGCGGACTGTTTGGAGAATTGGGAGTTTATGAGAGTGTCGGAAAGGTCTTGACTGTAGGCGTCCTAGGAAGCACTATTGCCCATCACAGAAGCTGGGTTTTAATAAGGCGATGAATTTCCAAATAGAAAAAGAGCCTATGGTTTGAATTTCCATAGGCTCTTTTCTGTTTAATAAAAACGATGCTTAAAAATCTTTGTCGCTGATATCTATAACGTTAATTTCGAAGTATAAAGGTGCGTCAGCAGGAATTTTTACAGTGCCGTTCGAGTTTCCTATTGCGTCATATCCCCATGGGGAGGAGGTGACAAATCTAATTTTGGCTCCTTTTTTTAGCCCTTTAGCTGTTAGTCCATTAAGCGGTATGGTTTGGGCATTGATACGTACCTCTTTCGGTAAAAGTGCGAATTTCCAAGCTCTTATTACGTTTGAGAGATTGAAGGATGCGGCTTTTTCTACATCTTTTTCGTCGAAAACCGTTCCGTCCAGAAGTGTTCCTTTGTAACTCACTTTGACAAAGGGTGCCAATATTCCTCTACCTGATGGGTGTAACTTATAATCGTAAGAGGCATCATCTCCAGGTGCATCAACAATAAACCAAATGCCTAATGAATCTACTAATGTTGCGCCTGGTATCTTCTCATTCGCAAATATTTTAAGGTCTGAAGCCTGCTTTTTAATAAGGTCATCGATGCGCACTTTTTCGATCGAGTCTCGCCTAGCCTGTTCTTTCAGTGCAGCTTCAAAATCAAAGTCATTTTTATTGTTGCAGGCAATAATACTGAAGGTGATACTAAGTGGCAGTACAATATATAAAAGCCATTTTTTCATTTTGGTATACAGAGTTTATTGTTTATGATTTAGATAGTTTTGTTTATATACATAAAGAGAAGGGACTCCCTTCTCTTTATGTAATATTGAAAGCTGACTTTTTATTCTATGGTTAATACTTCAAACTCATACACTAAAGGCGAGTTAACTGGTATTTTGTCTTTGACCCTAGTTCCATAAGCCCATAACGAAGGTGTAACCACTCTGATTTTGCTTCCTTGTTTAAGTCCTAGCTTTGTCAAGCCGTCGGTCGCGTACTCATTGGAGTTGTGCTTAATCTTGGCAGGAGCAAAAGAAAAGTTCCAAATTTGGGTGCGGATAGGGAAATTTTGAGCTAGGTTAAAGTTTTCCTCTTGTCCAGATTCAACAACTGTTCCGTCCAATAACTTCACTGTATAGTTGATTTTTACTTTTGGGTAGACTATATATAGCTGTTGACCGCTTTGATCAATCTTATATTCATATTTATTATCTGTAGGCTCTTTTAGGATTTCATACCATATGCCCCGGGTTCTTATTGTTTGATATTCTGAATAACGAACCTTTGTAGTGTCGCTAATTCCGGCTCCATCAAAATGCTCCGTCACATATTTTTCAACTTCACTTTTCTCTTTGGACAGTTGAGCGTCGATAATCTTTTCTTGTTCTAGGATACGAGCTCTTTCTGCTTCGATATCAAAATCATTTTTACTATTACACGAAGCAAACATAGTGACTCCAACTGCAGCAAATAATACGGTCTTAAATAGATTTTTCATTGAATTATAAATTGTTTTTTAATGGCAATGAATCTTTCATAACTGAAGGTTTCATTAGATTTAAATAATTTTTTAGTGACAATATGTAGACATAGGCCTCTCTCCTCTATGTACATATTTCAATTTGAAATTGTTGTTTAGGTCTTAAAACGGTAAAAATAACGATAGCGCTACACAATAATGTTAAAATTAGTAAAATTTTAACAAATCACTTATAATGAGTTAGTTTGTTTCGATGCGTGAGGTGTTTTTTGATTAGGCGAGCTACAGATCTACTTTCTCCAATGTATCTAATAGTTCCTCTAGTTGGGCAGGGGGTAATACGCCTCCGTGTCGAAAGAGGACTTGATAGTTTTTGTCTAATAATATCCAGGTGGGGTAAGCCAATCGATGGGGGCCATTCAAGGCTAATGCCAGTTCGTGGGTGCCGATATTAGCACCTGTAGGTTTGTATACATAATCCTTTTCTTGAAAACGGATGGGTTCCTTGCTTTCGGCGTCAAATTCAACGTAGTAGAATAGAGCGCTTTTTTCTTTAAATTTCTTGTTTTTACGCACCTGTTGTTTCTGCATCTGGCAGTACTGGCACCAATCTGTGGAAAGCAAAATAAGGACAGGTTTTGGAGTTTGTTTTAATAAGCTGTCTACTTGTATAATGGAGAACGGTGTTGTCTGTGCACGGCTCATGACTGTGGTTAATAGGCCACAGGCTGTAAGTAGTGTGAAGATAATTTTCTTTATTCCTATTCCCATGATATTGTGTTTCTTTAGGAAGAAGGTGCCCAAAAATAGTTTTGGGCACCTTTCTATTTACATGTTACTAAAACAAATTATAGCGAACCCCTAAGAATCCGCGGATTCCTTGATTTGGACCATAAACATAGTTCGGGTCAAAAGGAGGAAGTTTAGAGTCTTCAATCTTCTCAAATGGATCATGTGCACGTGAAATCAAGAAAGGAAGTCCCTTTGTTGGTGTCCAGTTCAATAAGTTCTTTACTCCTCCAAATACCTCAAAGCCATTCTTGAAGTGCTTCGTCAATTGGATATTCTGTATACTGAATAGTTTTGATTTGTCAGGACGTGGGTCTGTATAGTCCTCTGTCGTTAATACAGGTAACCGCATTGGACCTATCACATTTCCAGTATAGTCAATACTCAACCCTAATGGCCTAATGTTATAACCAATAGTCCAGGTGCCCATAAATTTTTCCGTTAGCATTTGCCAAGTTCTTTCTCCGTTCTCTTCGCTGTATACATCCATCAATGTACCACCGATCATAGCTTTCAATCCACTATGATGAGCCCAGTCTAGGTTGACAGATACTCCTTTGGAGATCGCATAGCCATCTAAATTGGCATAGATAATCTGATTGACGTTGGTTTCGTAGTCAGGAATGATCTTGTTGTTGAAGTAGGTGTAAAACGTTGAAGCGTCTATTGCGAAAACAGAACCATTGTCGGAGTAGAATTTCTTGACATAGTTGATGTTGGCATTCCAGGATGTCTCCGGCTTTAGGTCTTCTTTGAATACTACGTCGCGAGCACCTGTTAAGGCAGCATGATCTTCTGTGAATACATTGGCCACACGGTAACCATTACCAATACCTACCCGAAGTACCTGGCTTTTGTCCTGTGAGTTCCATTTGTAATTGACGCGTGGAGAAACGATACTTCCGTGTATGGAGTTGTAGTCATATCGTGCGCCCACCAATAATTTGTGCTGCTGGTGCAAGGTAATTTCATCCTGTACAAATAAGCCAGGCAAATGCGTGTGTGAGGATGTTGGCGTAGCGGGGGTATTGTCATCGTAATACGTGTATCGATAGGCAAGTCCAGTTAATAAGTCATGATTTTTTAACGTTTTATTCCAGGTTAGCTGTCCAAAGAAAATGCGTTGGTCTGCCATATAAGGAGTGTTACCATAGTAACTGTTCTGGTTGTGTCCATTAGCACTTACCGAAAGGGAGAAGTTCTCGCTACCCGGTAGGTCATAAATACCCATCACTTCCCATCTTTTCGTGTATATACTTTCAGCATACACGTCTTCGCCACCGCGGTATTTTTTATTCCATTGCATCTCTCCTCCCCAACGGTCCTCATATACGTATCGACCTGCGATAGAGAATGTTTTATTGTCTTTGCGGGCAAAGTTCCATTTGTTGAAGATGGATAAGCGATCCTGTAGTGTGACATCTGTAAAGTTGTCTTTGTTTTTGTCTATAGGATTCGAGTAGTTGAAATAATTTACCCCCAATAGAGATTGCGCGGAGCCTATATTAAATTTCCCGCCAAGGTCTAGATTGTATTCCTGCCAGGTTGTTCCAAAAGCTTCTAAACTGAATTTTGGGGCATTGGATGGTGCTTTAGTAATTACGTTGATCAAACCGCCCACAGCCTCACTACCGTACAGTGTTGATGCTGGACCTTTGACGATCTCTACGCGTTCGATCAATGCTTGCGGAATACCATTCAATCCATATACGGTCGATAGTCCTGAGACAATTGGCATACCGTCAATAAGAACCATCGTATAAGGCCCCTCTAGACCATTGATGTGGATATCTCCCGTATTACAGATACTACAGTTGATCTGTGGGCGAACCCCATTGATGTTCTGCAGGGATTCAAAGATAGTAGGGGCAGGGTTCGCTCTGAAAAACTTGGCCGAGTAGACTTCTACCGGAATTGGGCTTTCCAGCTTGGATACGGCTTTTAATGTGCCGGAGACAACGACTTCGTCAAGGTTACGGTTGTCTTTCGCCAGCGTAAAGATTGTTCCGCTTTGGTAGGTGCTTTTTTCAATAGTTTCCTGTATGGACAAGTAGCCTATAGCCCTAATGGAAAGCTTTGCTTTTGCCGTAGGGAGCGGAAGTTCAAATTTTCCGTCAGATGCTGTTTTGGTGCCATTGCTACTTCCCTCTAGGCGCACAGTTGCGTTTTCCAGCGGTTTGCCATCGGCATCGTGGACATAACCCGTTATTTGTTGTGCGTAGACACTGAGGTTGAAACAAAGTATAGATACGGCTGTGATTAAGCCATAGTAAAATTTAGACATAATTAATGTGTAATGCTTGTTATTAGCTAATTAAATGTTAATACGTTTGGTATAAGGTATATCCCAACAGGGATAGCATAGGCGATATCCATATCGGTATTGCACAAATAGTCTGTATAGTTAGTGGGCTGTGATCCACTAAGCAACACAGAGCATATTGTTCCCTAGTTTTGAAATAACCTTATGTGAGCTTATACATCGAAAGGACGTATAATGGATGTGTACTCTTTCTAGGAGAAAGAGTCGCTAAGCAAGCATCGGAGGCCCTCGAAGATAGGTGTCGAGATCCTTGGTAAAATGGTAAGTTTTGGAATAAACCGCATAGGTTGTATAGTTGAACTCCTGAAAAAATGGGACCTCAACGATAGAAAATACCGGTTCAATGAATGCACCTTGGAAAACAACATTCAGAAATTGAATCTCTGCGTCGTTTTTATGGTGGTGCTTGTCTTTTTTCTTGGTAAAATCGTAAGGGTGAATGTGCGTTATGATTTCACCCTTAGAGGTTACCTCTTTGTGCATAAACACTATTCCACTGATGACAATAACAGACATCCACCCCGCTAGGAGGTAGGCAAATAGGCTGCGATATCTAGAAATAGTGTTTAGCAATATATTACTTGTTACTTAATCAAGCGGTTATGATCATCGGGGAAAACCAATCTAGGTTGGTGTACCCGTGCTTCTTCTCGGTCCATCAGGGCATACGAGATAATGATTACGATATCTCCAACCTGCACCAGTCTCGCGGCTGCCCCATTAAGACAAATTGTGCCCGAACCACGTTCTCCAGGGATAACATAGGTTTCTAAGCGTGCTCCATTATTGTTGTTTACAATCTGTACTTTTTCATTTGCCAGAATATCTGCAGCTTCCATCAAGTCTTCGTCAATGGTGATGCTTCCCACATAATTCAACTCAGCCTGTGTGACACGGGCACGGTGAATCTTCGACTTCATTACTTCAATCATCATAATACAAAATTAGCTTTTATCTCTTTAAAAGTTTGTGATTAAATGTTATTTAATCGTTACATATTCAATAGCATATTGTCTATCAGTCTTACCCCTTCTATCCAAGCGACCACTAGGGCGACATATTTTTTGCTATTATCCTTATTGATTGCCTGATGTAAGGTGCGGGTTTCGCAGATTGCAAAATATTCCAATGTAACCTCAGGCTGTGCAGTCAGTGTCGCGATAGCGTCCTGTTGCAGCTGTTCTATGCTTTTGCTTGCAAAGTCATTTTTAACCTTATCTAGAACCGTAAACAGCACTAAAGCGTCCTCTTTCCCTTGTTCCGAAAGTCTAGTGTTCCTCGAGCTGAGTGCCAGCCCTTTTTCACTGCGTACAATCGGGCATATGTTTAAGGTAATGGGCAGTTGCTTTAGATCTATCATACGTTGGATGACCATGACCTGTTGAAAGTCTTTCTGCCCGAAGCAAGCAATATGTGGCTGTACTAGATGGAATAGTTTATATACAATCTGTGTGACCCCCTGAAAGTGTCCAGGTCTTTGTGCGCCCTCCCACAAGGTATCCAAGTCGCCCAGGTCTATCGCCCAATGTTCGTTGGGGGTAGGGTACATTTCCTCGACCGAGGGTAGAAAAAGTATATCACAGGCTTCATTTTGTAATAAAGCGATATCATTTTCTATGGGTCTTGGGTATTTTTCGAGGTCCTTAGGATCGTTGAACTGTGTAGGGTTTACAAATATACTGCACACAACAATATCAGCTACGGCCTGTGCCTCTCGTATCAGTGAAAGATGCCCCTCATGTAAAGCGCCCATTGTAGGGACTAATGCAATCTGTTTGCCGGCCTCCCGTAATGTCTGCAAATGAGCTTGAAGGTCACTTTTTGTAGTGTATATTTCCATGGCTACTATGGTAAAATAGGGGGCAAAATTGCATAATATATTTGGATTTAGAAAGGTCTAATTTTTAATGAATTGTAAAAATTGGATATTATTCGTATCTTTGTACACCGATTTTACTGTTCAAATAAATAAAAAAAGCAATTGGAGATGGCAAAAACGAAAATATTGTTTGTTACCCACGAGATGTCGCCTTTCCTTGAAATAAGTAAAATTTCTGAAATAACACGCCAATTACCACAGGCTATGCAGGAAAAAGGATTCGAAATCCGTATTCTTATGCCTCGCTTTGGTAGTATTAATGAGCGCAGAAATCGTCTTCACGAGGTGATAAGGTTGTCGGGAATGAATATAGTGGTGGATAATAACGATAATCCATTAATCATTAAAGTAGCTTCTTTACCTGCGGCGCGTATGCAGGTTTACTTTTTGGATAACGAGGAGTACTTCCAAAGGAAGAAGATATTTAGGGATGAAGGAGGGAAGTTCTTTGGTGATAACAATGAGCGGTCTTTGTTCTTCTGCAAAGGTGCCTTGGAGACAGTCAAGAAATTGGGGTGGTCTCCAGATGTTGTACACTGCCATGGGTGGTTTACAGCGATGATACCTTTGTACCTAAAAAAGGTGTATCATGATGATCCTACTTTTAAGGATGCGAAAGTTTTCTATTCTTTATTTAATGAAGAGAAAGATTTTTCGGGACCGGATACTATGGGTACGAAGTTGGCAGAAATGGCAGCTGATGAAGATGTGACCAAAGAGGATGCCGCGGTGTATGGCTCCGGAAGTTACGCCGATGTATACAAAGGTGCATTGACCTATACAGACGTTGTGGTAATGGCGGATGATAATCTGGATAAAGATGTACTACAATTTGTAGAGGATCAAAAAATTCGGGTGTTCAGGCCTGAGTCGGCAGAGGATTATGAAAACTTTGCTACATTATATGAAGAGTTTGCTTCAGAAGAAGTTGAAGCTTAAAATAACAAAAAAAGAGCTGTCAGAATGACAGCTCTTTTTTGTTATAACATAATCACTTTTTCTAGTGATGATACCTTTTTATAGTAAGCGATCACATCATCGGCACTATTTACGAAGGTTTCAACTGTAAGAGAGTTGTATTTTCCCGTTTTTGAATCCTTTATTTGGATTTTTGTGCTTGGATGTTCAAAAATAGCCTCTATAGCTTGTTTGTTCTCTGATGTAGCGGGTACAATGAACTTAAATGTATACAATGTAGGAAATTGTTCTACATCCATTAATTTCTCCCTAAAACTTGCATAGAAGTCAACACCGTCATTTTGATTGATGTCCTGAATGCTAATGTTTCCTAAATCTTTCATGTAATAATTCCTTTCTTTGGAAAGGTAATTGCAATATCTGTGCCTTTGTTATTTTGGCAGTTGTTAGCTATATGTCGTAAGCTATATGTGATAAGCTTACGGCATACAGCCTATAGCCTAAGGCCGATTGCTTAAAGCCTGTCCAAACTTTTTGTTGGGTTTGCTGCCCATTTCAAATTCAAGTTTGCCACCGTCCATGATAGCTTCATGCGTGATATAGCTTTTGTCATAGGTTTGGCCGTTCCATGTTGCCCTTTGGATGTAGATGTTGTCTTTACTTTGGTTTTTCGCAACAATCTCGAAGGTCTTGCCATTGCCAAGTGTTATTTTAGCAGACTTCATGAGCGGTGATCCAAATACATATTTGCCGTCCATAGGATTGGCGGGATAAATTCCCATTGATGAAAATACATACCAGGCGCTCATTTGTCCTGCATCATCGTTTCCGCACAGACCATTTGGCTGATCAGTGTAGTATTTAGTCATTGCTTTATGCACCAAAGCAGCTCCTTTCCATTGTTGCCCTGCATAGGCGTATAGATAAGGAACGTGATGGTTGGGTTCATTGCCCTGTGCGTATTGACCGATCATGCCTGATATGTCTGGAGAAGCGTCATCCAGTACTTCGGGTAGCTGAATAAATTCATCGAGTTTGTTTATGAATTGTTGTTCGCCACCGAATAGGTTCATTAGTCCATTTACATCGTGGGGTACAAGCCAGGTGTATTGCCATGCGTTGCCTTCGCAGTAATCGTTTTCTCTATGTTTGGCCATGAGTGGGTCGAATGGACGGCGGAAGTTTCCGTTAGCGTGACGCCCTACAAAATGGCCGACTTCTTTGTCAAAGTATTTTTCATATAACTTATAACGCTGCTCAAAATATTTAGCGTCTTCCTCTTTATTGAGGTATTTGGCCATCTTGTAGGCACCAAAGTCGGCAATAGCGTATTCTAGTGCCCAGGCTACCGATTCGTGATCCATACTGTCAATAGGTATGTAGCTGAGCTCACGGACGAATCGCAGGCCATTTTCATAACCCATGGCTGTCGTTTTTACCGCTTCGAAAGCCAGCTCTTGATCCGCTTTGTCAATAAAGCCTTTAAGTAGTGCGTCTGCAATCACAGGAATAGCAGGAAGTCCGACCATGGTATTGGTCTCGTTACCCCAAAGATGCCATACAGGGAGTTTACCCTGTTGTTGGTATATTTTGAGCATTGTCTTGATGTAGTCTTTGTTCTTTTTGTTTTCCAAGAGTGTCATCAAGGGATGTAGTCCTCGATAGGTGTCCCAAAGGGAGAACAGGGTGTAGTTTTCGAAATTTTCCTGACGATGTACCTGCTTGTCCGTTCCCATATAGTCGCCGTTGGCATCATTGAAAATCGTAGGTGCAAAATACGAATGATATAATGCCGTGTAGAAGATTGTTTTTGATCTTGGATCGGCCTCATAGGCTATTTTACCTAATGCTTCATTCCATTTTCTAGTTGCATTGGATTTAGCCTGATTGAAGTCCCATCCCGGTATTTCGCGATGTATGTTGTCCAAAGCATTTTCTGTACTCACAGGAGAAAGCCCGACCTTCAACTCTACAGGTGCTCCTGCATCGATATCGATGATGGCCTTGATGTGTGCGCCTTTGGCTACGAGGTATTCGTTTACCTTTTTGTTGCCGTTGTACAACTGCGTGTTTTTTAGTGAAGTAGAGGACTTAATGGCAAAATAGACCTTTTGGTCATCTGCCCAACCTTTGGAAAACCGATATCCCACTAGTGTATGTTCGTCCACTAGTTTAAGGTAGGTGTCTGTCGCTTTGTCCCAGTTCATCTGAAAGCCTAGGTCAATCAGGAGATGGGGTGTGTTTTTATTTTGGAAGGTATAACGATGGTAGCCTACGCGCTCGGAGCTTGTCATTTCGGCAAGTATTCCATAATCCTCGAGTTGTACCTTATAATAGCCTGGGCGAACCGTTTCATTGGCTTTGCTGATGCTGGAACCGTATCCTTGATCCATTTTTCCAAACGGAGCCGGAGACAGGTGGTGCTTGCCTGTAGCTGGTAATATCAATAAGTCATTGAGGTCACCGATGCCTGTGCCACTGAGGTGTGTATGGGTGAAGCCTAGAATTTCTTCGCTCTTATAGTTGTAGCCGCTGCACCAGTCCCAACCGTTGAATTTGTCCCAGGTTTGAGCGATTTGGCTTGGGCCGAGTTGTACAGCACCGGAAGGTACATTGGCACCGACAAAAACATGTCCGTGTTCTGCGGAACCAATGTGCGGGTTTACATATTGTGTGTAATCTACTTGTTGCGCATTACTAGTTCCTAGGCTTAATAGTAGAAAGACTGCGGAAAAGTATGCTTTAGAGGATTTGATTATCATAAGCTTAGTGTCTGATATTGTTATTGTTCTGTGAAGATAAAACCTTTTAGCAAATATTCGGGTATTTCCGTGCTAAAATTTTGTAATATTTTAGTAGTTTAGACGAATGAACAAGCGACTCTCTATTTCTGATATTGCAAAAAATTTAGGCATTTCTGTTACCACAGTGTCTTTTATATTAAATGATAAGGCCAAGGAAAAGCGTATAAGCGAGGCGATGACGAAAAAAGTGCTGGACTATGTTGAGAAGGTGGGTTATAAACCCAATCAACTGGCGAAGAGTTTGCGAACTGGCAAATCTAAAACCTTAGGCTTATTGGTCGAGGATATTTCGAATTCCTTTTTTGCGAATATTGCTGATCAGATTGAGAAGTTTGCTTATGATTTTGGATACCATATCGTTTACTGTAGTATGAATAACGATGTGAATAGGGCCAAGGAGTTGATACAGCTTTTTTACGACAGACAAATCGATGGTTTCATTATAGCGCCTACCGAAGGATTAACGGAGGTTATACAGAAGCTCTTGAAGAACAACGTTCCAGTTGTGTTGTTCGATCGTCATCTCGAGGATTTAGAGACTAATTTTGTGATTTCGGAAAACCATAAAGGGGCATATGCCGGTACATGTCTGCTGTTGAATGAAAAAAAATCTGCCCGAGTCGGTTTAGTTACTATTGATTCAAGTCAGTTGCAGATGCGGGGCCGAATGGATGGTTATAAAGAGGCTGTAGATTCGTTGGGTAAAGAAGTCTTGATTAAGCAGATTGTACGGGCGCAGCCTGAGGACGAGACCGTTCTAGAGATCAAGGATTTTATACAGGAAAATCAACTGGATGGCGTATTGTTTGCGACTAATTATTTAGCACTCTCTGGTTTGAAGGCTATTAAACGCTATAATTTATCTCTTGAAAAGCTGGTTTGCTTTGATGAAAATGCGCTTTTTTCTTTAGTAGATCCCGGTATTAGTGCGATATCCCAAAATATCCATGAAATTGCGCGGCAGGTAGTTCATATATTGATCGATGAGATTAATGGTAAAAGTAAGGGGCTTGTGCAGGTGGTTGTACCGTGCGAGGTTATTGTTCGCTAGTTCGTTGTCTTTTGTTAGAGGCATGTTATCAAACAAAACTTTCATGATTCTTTCGGGTCGCCAACAGGCATGAGTCGGTTCTGATGTTGTCGGGGAGTTCTTGAATGCGAAAGGAGATTATCATGAAAAAGCTTCTTAATGCTCACTAAAAAGAGACACTTTCAGAAAAAAAAGTAAATACTGCGTCTCCTTGCAAAGAGGTGTGTGTAGTTAATAATTGTTATTCCATCTTAATTTTTTGGTGGATGCGGATTCCCGCTGTCGGAAGAAAGATCAGCGCATTCTTCTTCGCGCTGCATTTTGTTGTCTTGCTAACTATCTTATATTTTAATTATGCTGTGTTGTGCAAAGTGCTTGGGGTCATGCCTGTTGAAAAACACAAAATATAAGACCTTAGCTTAGGGAAGATTTTGGGCACAGATACTAATATACCGGTTTACTTTTTATTGGTAAATGATTTTTCGCATCCAAAATAATTCGTCTGGTCACTTTTTTGGAAACGGAGGCCTTGAGTGCGACATCGATATCCCTATAAGTTTGTTTTTAATAGCGTGAGCATGCTTTTGTGAAAACCGGTAAACCTATTTAGAATGGTTTTAAATTGATAATTTGAGTCATTAAATTGTCAGGGATTGTTTATAAAGTCATACTTTTGTGCATTGTTTGGTAGGACTGTGTACTCCAGCAATAGAGTAAAGTAATTTTTATATTCATAAATAAATAGTATAAAGTGCTAAATATGAGA
>JAITLW010000051.1 GCA_031277715.1 Sphingobacterium sp.
AGAGGTATGTCATTACTGGCTGATAATATGCGTTTTCTGCGGGGGCGACGGGGCTTGTCCCAGCAACGGGTAGCTGATGATCTCATCATCACCCGGTCGAGGTATGCAAAGTATGAAGAAGGAGCTTCCGAGCCACCTATTGAACTGCTACAGCGTATCTCACGATACTTTCATGTGTCTATAGATCTACTCGTGGGGGTCGACCTGCAACGGTCTCGGATAGAAGAGCTGTTGAAGCTACCGGATTATCGGATGGTGTTGCCTGTTAAGTAGAAGGTGCTGGGGGTATTTACCTTAAAACATTATCTTATAGCTAGTTATTGTTGATTGTGAAAGTGTATTTCTGTATGTTTGATACTGTAATTATAAACCTTAGTGGATATTGATATTTCTTGATAAAATGTAAAAAGTTCACTTTTAAGTGAACTAAATTTTGAGCCATACCTTAATATGAGTAACTTTGTTTCAATAAAGTTCATTAAAGAATATGAAAGAGTAGTTTTTTACTCCGTTGTCGTCAATGGTGAAGAAGATAAGGAATCTTTATTTGAGCTCTTTATCAGTCTACATACGGTTTCCGAATCAGCCAAACTAAATCATATATTAGCTTGGATCAGAGTATTAGGAAATAAGTATGGCGCTAAGGACAGGTATTTTAGACATGAAATGGTGGCCGAAGGTCTTCCTCCAAATGGAATACATAGAGAGCCGACCTATATTGAAGAAGACCAAAACGTGAGTAATAACCTGCGATTGTATTGTCACCGATTAAGCGATCATGTTGTCTTTTTATTTGGAGGCGATGTTAAGACCGCCACGAAGGCTCAAGACTGTCCCCTAGTAAAACACCATTTTAATCTGGCAAATACGTTATCCAGATTAATTGACAAGAGTTTTGCTGATGGGAGATCTAGAGTGGGATGATGATTACAGGGATATTCTTTATGACGAAAATTTTAAAATATACTATTAGTATGAAAGTTTCACGAAGAAAAGCCAATCAAGAGAAAAAGGGTCTATTGGAAGTGAATATGATAGACCAGTGGTTGGAGCAACATGGAGATCCCACTATCGAAAGGTTAGTCAAGAAAAACTTGGCTATTTCGGACAAGATTGCTGCTATTTTGGAGAGCAAAGAGATGAAAGCCTCAGATTTAGCGACATTGATGGGCAAGCAAAAATCCGAAATTTCCAAATGGCTCTCTGGCCAACATACTTTTACAACCAAGACTATAGTAGCTATTGAAGCGGCTTTGGATGCCGATATTATTTTTGTTGAACCCCTCCGTCAAAACGTATATTTTACTGTTCACAGTCGAATCGGATCGAGTAGTTTAGCTCCGGACGAAGTGTTTGAAGAATCCGTATCGGTAGGAGAATACGTGTCGGCATAACCAATAAGGTATGAGTACAGCAAAAGTTATAGCCGAGCGGATTTCCCTTGAAAAGATAAAACCTATAAAGGAGCATTTGGAATTAGACTTTGACTTGGAGAATAAGGACTTCCAAGTGAATATAGCGCAGTCGATCAAGCATAATCTGGATACAAGGTCCTTTAAAATCTCTCTTTTGGTGTCTTTTTCATGCACCGAACACACATTTGCCGAGTATCTCTATGATTTTTATTTTAAAGTAGAGAATATGTTGGAATTCGTTAGCGAGGTAAATGGTAAGACCGCATTTACCGGCCAGTTATTAGGTACATTGATAGGCTTATCTTATTCTACGCTTCGAGGCATTTTATATAGCCGCTTGGCGGAGACTAAATTGAATGGGGTTATTTTACCAGTAGTAAATCCTAATGAATTGTTGCAATCGAAGATAGCGGAATAGAAATCAAGAACTAGCAGAATGTAATTACCTGATAAAAAATTATTGCAACAGAAATTGCATGAGTTGTTTTCAGATAATATTTCTGAATCATAATATACTATTCCAATACTTTAAATTATACTTACACAAAAGTTCCAGATTTTTGGGATGCTAATTGAGGGAGGAAGCGTTTACTAGGTAATTTTCAGTCTCCTCAGGGTTGATGACAGCCCCATCCTTTTTTTATTAATGTTTTTCTACTTATCCTCGTTCAATGCGTTTTCAATTTGTTTATAGATCGAGATTAGTTTTTTACTATTGAGATTATCTTTATGAAACATCATTGATGTGTATAGTGTTTGTGGATGAGGCATCCCAATATCAATATGAATAATGTTATCAAGTTTTAGGATGTTTTCTTTATATATTGATTTATTATACCATCTATCGAAAATATCATGTCGTTGTTTCGATTTTTGATTATCATCCGAGCAAATATAAATGAGCGAATTTTCAATGCGACCAAAAAACTTTTCAATTATGTCCTCAATAGTTTTAGACACTTTTGCATCATAAGGTTCGAGCTCATCGTTCGCTTTTTCAACTATCAACTGATATACATTAGGAATTTCTTCCCCAGATAATGTAGAAAAAGTTTCATCCACTACAAATGCTATTCTATATAAGATAGAATTTTTAGTTACGAAATTATAAGTATTTGTAATAACGTCAAAGACGTAGTTATAATGGTTTTGCAAGCTTTATCCCTTTTTTATCAAGTTCCTGAAGAGATGTTTTACCTTTGATATATGAACGCACAGCTTCTTTATCAGCAATCATTTGAGATGCTGATTTTAAAACTTCTTCTTTTTTTATCTTTAAATCTTTCATATACTATACAAAGATAAGGAATAAATTTTAGTTTTCTATGTAACAGTTTATTAACTAATGTTTTCTAACTTTTCTTCTGTTTGTTACTCGCTACTTTCGTCTCTTTCTTAGATATTTTGAAGAGTTATCATTTTATAGTAACCCTTTTATGTTGCTGTTGTTTTCCGCGCTTTCTTATTTATAGTATCTGTTGGGGCTTTTGTTTTCTCCCTCTTGTTTTAGAACTACGGTGTTCCTTGCTTTTTAGCTCTTTTATTTTTTTCGAAACGTGCTATTATTTATTCCGTTGCTTTTAAATTTTTAGATACTTAGATTTTCATCTGGTAGGAGTGCAGATATATCTCTTTTGATATAGTTTTTCTTTGCTTCTTTAATTGCTATAGCAATAACCAATTCAACTTCTGTATCTGATATGTCAGCTATTGTTAATAAATCATTCAAAGTTAGTTGTTCTGGATTATGAAATCTCTTCACCATAGTCTCAAAACTCATTCCCAACGCGAAAGGCATTCCTGTTGCATATGCGGCAGAGATCTCCGTCATTGACTTGATATCACCTGTTGCCAATCGTGATTTAATATTTCGCAAAGCATTTAACATTGTTTCTTTGCGAAAAACCTCGTCCAAAATCTTTACTTAGCTTATCGGATGGTGTTGCCTATTAAGTAGGGGATGAGAGAGGATCGTAGTCTGGAGATCCTGCCTTTTAATTGAGGAGTGAGTATGCTTTATTAGCGTGGGTTATTTTAATAACGATGAGCACCTCTTAGGAAAGAGGCGCTAGATTGGAGGATTTTTATTTTACTCCCAATTCATCAATTTTATCCGCTACTTTTTGTGTTTGTCCTGTTTCGTGGTTCCAGGCGAATATTTCATCACCTAGCTGTTGTATGTTTTCTGCTATTGGTAACAATACTAAATGGTCTCCACTACCATTAGAGGCAATAGCTATAGCGTTGGCCGGGAAGTTTCCCCATCTCCTTGCTTCTTTAGTTTCTAAAGCAATATGGTTGCTCGTTCTGCTAATTCGCTTCTTATCCGATTTGTCAAAAAATGGGTACAGTTGCCAGTCATCGTCTTGGGTTTCTAACGGACCGCCATTATCTTTTAACATTTTTGCTTTGAAATTGTCAGGGAAAAGAACATCAAGATTCTGTTCCGTTTCAATAACGTATTTCTCTTCTACTGGGAATGGCATACTGTTTTTTTATTTAGCTTGTGTTGATACTTTAGGGATATCGATTCCGATCATTTCGTTTATGTATTTTGTCCGCTCGGTTTTCAACGTTTTTAAAAAAGAAGTAATACCCTCACCATAACTTCTTTTTGAGTAAAAATATAGAAGAATTGCCTTCTTTCCGTCGGACAGCTCTATCTGCTTATAGCGATATACATTAAACTCGACTACAGTCATTTTATCATTTTTACTCTCCCCAATCAAGAAATCAACAATAACTTCATTCGTATCAGGATTCTCTATTACTTGATAATTGCATATTGGATCTGTTTTTTTTCGTTCAGTTAGTTCCGTTAATTTTTGATTCACTACATTATTAATGGAAATATCAGCCTCCAATAGCTGTATAGATAGCATCTGGTTGAAATTTTCCACTTTCTCTCCTTTAGGGAGGTATTCTTGAACGTAGTATCCTTTATTCGGATTACTCGACCAGGCCAGATTGAAGGCTGTCTTATCAAATGTCAATGGACCTTTGACACCGATTCTATCAATAGGATCATCTGTTACAGTTGTAAATGACTGCAGTATGATACAGGATAACAGTAATAGTAGGTTTTTCATATATATTGTTTTATTGGATAGCATTATGCTTTTGTAAATCCAAACATTGAATCACCAGCTCGAGGATTATTTCAGTTTCATTACCTTTTCAAGTAGTGGTGGTAATTTTGTTTCTGGATTGATTTGGTCATTATTCCAATGACTCAATACACAACTTATATAATTTCCTCTAACTTTTTCAGCTACATAATAAATTATCAGTTCTTTTCCTCCACTCATTCCTACTAAAGCACTCCCGATTCCAGTGGGTTTAGCTATGACTTTCTTTGCTTTAGTTGATATATTTTCAAATTCAATATCAATAAATTCTTCTGAAATTACTTTGGCTCCTTTACGTGATTTGGTTAACGCAAGCTGATTTTCTATTGAATTTTTTGCGTCTTGCTGATCTTTGTGAATAGACCAATTCATTTCTCCTAGATAAGGGCATTGAACAGTATTGATAAACGTCCAATAACAGCTATTGGACAATTCAATTTTTCTTCCTCCAAAGTTGATTGTTTCTGCTTGTGACGAAGCAAAACTCTCTTCAGGAATTTTATCCTCTAAGATTAAATTTGTTAATTCTCTTTCCGTTTCTCTGTCAATTTCACCATTCTTAGCAAACGACACAAGAGTTATTTTCTTGTTTTCGTTTTCAATAACATACACTGAGTTTTTTTGAAAAAGACCTTCGGCGAGCTTTTCGGTTTTCAGAAAATGAAAATTATTGAGTTTTATCTTTTCATCTTTTTCTCTAGAACCATCTTTAATAGACTGTTTTTTTAGAACTTTTTTTATTCCTTTTTCGTCAAAATCGTAATTTAAAACTTCATTAATTACTGTATAACCATCTATGTTATACCAGATCCTACCATTGTTTTCTAAGGCCTGAAGTCTTTCAAAGATTTTACTTTCTTGAGAATAAGCAAGATTGTAAACAAAAAATAGAAGTAAAGCAATTCGTTTCATTGATGAATTTTATCTTAGTTGCGAGAATTTGATTTTGAACTTTATGTTTTTAAAAAACTTCGGCAAGTCTGTTTAACTCCATGATTTACTCCTTCTTCCTTTTATTGCTCTTTGCTTTGGTATCTTCTGGAGCTACGGTAATATCTACCACAACTAAATCAGAAAGTTTTGAGTCTGTGCCATCTACCTTTTTCTTAGGAACTTTTTTATAGTGTATGATAATCTGTTCGTCCGCGGGATAACCATTAGGGAAGAGGTCGTCTAGACTATCTAATTCGAGTGCTTGTTTTAATTTTATTAAATGACGTAGATTATATTTTTCAGGCTGATTTAAAGATTCACATTTACCAACGAATGTGTCTACAAACCCCATTTTTGTGCTTAAATCCTCCTGTGACAAACCTTTATCTATTCTGAGGTTTCGTGCATTAAGCATTAATTCGTATTCTAACCTATAAATAGCTTTTGTTTCGTAAATTTCTTGCATAATGAAAACTTTAACCACCGAATATTTGGTGGTCTTAAACATTGTTTTTATATTTGTATAGCCAATCTAGGATTGGTTATTAAATAGTTAACTACCTCTGCGTAAGCAGAGCGTGTGTTGAATGAGCCTCAAATCCAAAGAGTAGCAACTTTAAATTAACACGAGGCAACAGGTTCGACCCACGTCTAAAGATATTGTGTATCTTTACGCAGTCTTTAGGCAGGGCCCTGTTGAATACTGTGTTAGGGGATGCTACTCCCCTGGATTTGGTAGGAGACAGATAACCCTGCCTTTTGCATTTTCGCTCGTTCATCATAAACCAAATGATAAATGATTATGAGAACGAAAATTAAAACCAACAAAAGCCATCTGGCTCCGGTATCCCATCGGTTGTCATGGTACTCTCAATTCTTACACATAAAGAACGTCCCGGCCTCGCCGGAGTAAACTCTGCCACCATATTACAGACGTAAGAGGGCTAATAATCACACTAGCTATGTAAAAAGCGCTATGGTCGGACGCATCCGATTAGCTCTATTATACAATCAGCCCACCTGTAGCGTCTGTAGTCCGACCTCCTGTATGAAAGCAATATATTGTCTGCACAGGTTAGAAATCGGTCTGTTGTTTAACAGGTTTCGCAGCTTAAAAATAACACAGATTTGGCCTATAAGCAAATAATATAAGTTTTACTCTTATTGTTATACAATAAGAGCGGAGGTCGGTACTTTTATTTATTTCTAGAATGGATGGTATAAAACCGATTATAAACCAAGAAGAACCAATTAAATCCATTCAGAAATCACACTAGATTTTTGAATCTGCAATAGCTATGTCTATTGCAATATTACCTTAAGAAATGACAAATTTTAATAGGGATGGGAGAGGTATGGCCGTTGGCCAGAGCCGTGTCCGACCACTGGCGGATGAACGAGTTAACATGTTATCCCGAAGTAAATTCGGGACGCAGACCAGTTATCAAGACCTTTCTGCTAGCCTAATAAATAAGAAAGGAGTTAGCTATGAGTACTAGCTTCTTAAATCAGAACTATTTTATTCGTAGGTACCGCTACGTCGAGACCAAAATTGCCCCCACATGCCCAGTAGATATGTAAGATGGACAACAATAGAAAAACAACGCAATTTGCTATAGAGAGTGTGAGATCCATTATGTAATGTCAAGATACAATTATAAAGATTTAATTCTACATTCCAGGTTCAAAAGTAAAGTCCTGTACTTCTAAACTATACCAATTGTAACCCCAAATCTCGAAAATCGTCTAATTTGATATCATCACTTGCCAAATCTGTTATCAGTACATCTATTGTGTCCATTCCAACAACCTTAAAAGCTTCTGAGCGCCCAAGTTTTGTTTGGTCTGCCAATGCAATGATTTTTTTAGAAGATTTTATCATTGCCTGCTTAACTTCGGCATCTGTCCTAAATACGGCGGAAGTGCCTAATTTACTATCTACTGCACAATTTCCCATGAAATAAACGTCCGCAATATATTTAGTAGCATCTATACAGGTATCCACACCTGTGGTAGTTGCCGTATCGGGATGATATGTACCACCCAAGATAATTAGTTCAATGTTTTTACATTTTGTTACAACAGAAATTAAGTCTGGATGATTGGTAATTACTCTAAGGGAAATACCCAAAGGAAAATGATGAGCGATAGCATTCACAGTTGTACTGCCATCCATAAATATTGTTAAGCCATTCCTAATAAACTTTTGTGCTTTACGCCCTATGATGTCCTTTGCATCAGTTGCAATAGATGAACGTTCTTGAAAAGACATTGGGTCTTTACGCAGTGACATTGCACCGCCTCTAACCTTCGTTAACAGACCGTTACGATATAAATAATCTATGTCACGCCTTACGGTATCCGCTGATACGGAAAGTAAAGAGGCAAAAGTTTCATAGGTGCCTTTACCGTCCTTTTCCAGGCTTTTTAATATTTTATTAAAACGTTCTTCTTTTAACATTCTATTTAACTTTTCTAAAATGATACAATATAGCAACAAGAAGCATCAAAAAGGCGATTAAACCAAAGGCTGTTTCTATGGAAAAGCGGTAAGCCACATAGCCTACAAATGCAGGTCCTGCTAATTGACCAGTATAGCCCATTGTCGTAATTGCAGGTATGACTATAGCAGGTGAAACTCCTTTTATCCGTCCTCCTTCGCTGAAAAATATTGGAACTATATTAGATGCCCCCACACCCATCAAAACAAAACCGAAAAGAACAACAGGAAGCAATGGACTTACGATTGCTAATATTAATCCTATTGAAGCAATAAAGCAGCCACTGAGGACAATAATTTTACTGTTGAACTTTTCAACAATTTTATCTCCTGTCAAGCGCATTATAGCCATTGCTATAGAAAATGAACCATATCCTACGCCTGCAAATTCTGATGGAACATTTTTAAGTTCTCTAAGAAAAACAGCACTCCAGTCAAGCATTACCCCTTCTGACAAAAATACGGAAAAGCACATGAAACCAAGAAGCAATACGCTTTTATTAAACCATTGAAAATGATTTCCTTCTTTGATGTTCTTTTCAATTTTAGTGTGTTTTTCAATTGTCTCCCTTTCAAATTTATTATTAAAAAGGTTTTTATACTGACTCATCAATAATATGATAAGCATCACTGAAATCACGAGAGAAGCGTACAATGGATTTAACCCTACTGTCATCAAGAACCCAAGACCTAAAGAGCCAAACAATCCGCCAACACTAAACAAGCCGTGGAGCGAAGACATAATAGACCTGCCAAATAAGTTCTGAACTTGAACACCATGTGAATTCATTCCTACATCGACCATTCCTATTCCCGAACCAAAGACAAATAGAGCAATAGCCATTCCAGCATATGAAGGAATAATGAGTAAAAGAGGAAGGAAAAAAGCCGTAACCAATGTGCCAATCGCTACAACCTTACGACTTCCCATTTTGCTCATCATGACACCTGCAATAGGCATCATTATCATAGCTCCAAAACCTAATAAAAGAAGTAATAAACCTAAGTCAGCATCATTTAGCCCTAATCGGTCTTTAGCAAAAGGTACCATAGGCGCCCAGCTCGAAATACCCAAGCCGCATACAAAAAATATCCATCGAGTGGCCTTTTTTGCTTTCAATATATTATTCCCGTCATCCATTTTTAAAAACATCTTATTTGCAAACTTATGCAATTTTGCATAAGTTTGCAAATAAGATAAAAACATAAAATATATTCGTTAATGACTAAAAAGAATATTATGAAAATAGAACACATTGCGATTTGGGTTGATGATTTAGAAAAAATGCGTCAATTCTATTTAAATTATTTTGATATGACAAGCGGAGAGAAATACACCAATATCAAGAAAGGATTTGCCGCATATTTTTTAACATTTGGCGGAGGCAAAACAAGGATTGAACTTATGAACAGATTAGATATCATTCACGAGCCTGCAAAGAGAGGATTTATAAAAGGTATTGCACATTTTGCCATCTCCGTAGGAGGCAAAGAAGAAGTAAACAATCTTACCGAACGATTGCGAACCGACAACTATATCATAGAAAGTGAACCCCGTACTACGGGAGATGGGTATTATGAAAGTGTGGTATTAGACCCTGAAGGGAACTATGTAGAAATATCAGCCTGAAAAGAATAAAAATAAAATTCATGATTAACACTATTGTTTTTGATTTCGGTGGAGTTTTGATCGACTGGAACCCAAGATACTTGTATAAGGAGATATTTAAGGACAAAGAAGAAATGGAGTGGTTTCTCTCCAATGTATGTACTACCGAATGGAACCTTGAACAAGATAGGGGGCGATTGTTTTCAGAAGGGATTTCCCTCCTAAAGAAGTCTTTTCCTGAACATACAAAAAATATTGACTTTTTTCATACAAATTGGGAAGATATGCTAAAAGGGGAAATTACGGGAACTGTACAGATTTTAAGGGAATTAAAAGAAAAATACAAAGTTTATGGATTGACAAATTGGTCTGCCGAAACGTTCCCGATTGCCTTTTCACGTTTTGCGTTTCTTCGCTTATTTGACGGCATTATTGTATCTGGCGAAGAAAAGATTATAAAGCCTGATAAAGAAATTTTTCAGTTACTTTTAGAAAGATACGATTTACGAGCTGAAAGTTGCGTTTTCATCGATGATAGTAAAAAGAACATTGATGCCTCAATTCATCTTGGTTTTTATGGTATTCATTTCCTCGATTCGGACCAATTAAAATTGGAACTTCGAAAGATTGGAGTATTTTAATATTATCAAAATTACTATTTTCAATCCATCGCTTTGGAGTTATTATTAATCTGGATTGTATATAATTTCCTCAAAACCTAAAAACTCGATTCTATTCCGATTTCTAATGCAGTCTTGGATAAATAGAGTCTGTATGTTTTTCATCTTACCGTGGGTAGTAATGCCTTTTGATCCTCAAGTACGTGTAAAATTGTATGATTTTTTTTAAATCGTGCGGTACAGTCTTTTTGAAAAAGATTTATATAGATTGCCACCATTGGAAGAGATACCATTTTTTAATAAGAAGGAATGGAAATCTCAAACCTCGTATGAAGAGCTTATAAAAATTAGTCCATAAATATTTTTGTCTTTATAAAACGCGAAAAATACCAGTGACGGCAAATACCCATTAATCTGCAATAGCCACTATCTGTTGTAATCATGTTCGTAGGGGTGATCTTTGTGTTGACAAACCCGTACTGTATAAAAAAGTCTTATCAATATATTCGATTATTGGCACTAGCCCCTGAAGCAATTTAAGCTAGACTACGGTATGTTTTATTTCAGATATTTCAAGTTGCATTTGAGTATTATCAGCAATAAATTGACGTATCTTGGAAAATATCCGCATGATCTGTATGTTTACTTGGATAGCTTGTTCGCTATTCAGCACACTTGATAGCATCAGGACTCCGTGTTCTGTAAAAACATTAGGCGCATTTCTACGACCACCCCAACTTGAGGTCGCAATTTGCGACCTCAAGATTATGACCTCGTCCTTGTTGAGCGTGAACATGAAATCCTCAGGAAAGCGAGTTGAATTTCTACGTATCTGTTCGTTAAGGCGCTTAGTCTCCACTCCATATAATTCGGCAAGATCACTGTCCAACATGATCTTTTGTCCTCTGAACTGATATATTTTGCTTACGAGTAGTTCATCTGCTATTGTGGTTGGGATAAGTCCCATTTGTTTCTTACTCATAATTTCCCCCGTGGTTATAATTGGTTTATAAGTTACTGTTCCATTCCGCTTCTTTTTCTTGCAGATAGGCTTCAAACATATTAAAGAATTCCGTTAGAGATATTTTTGCATATTTACTGATTTTACGAATTGTTGATATTGGTACATCATAACCATCTTTTTTGAGTAATTTGTCAATAGTTCCTCTACCAATTGAAGTTATTTTTTCATATTCACGAATAGAGGGAGTTCTGCCATTAATTTTAATTGGTGAAAGAAATCTGACGTTAATAAAGATTAATAAGCTTTTATTAAAGCGCTCGGTTTCTTCATCTTTAGTTTTTGTCATGTTTTATTGCCTATATATGTTTTAAAAATAAGTTGTCATCTGTAAAGGAGACAATGGGATTATCAAAATGCCAGGTGCCTAAATAGTTCAACGAGTTTTCTGGGATAGTAAAAATGTAGCGATGCAATGCATTTAGATCTACTTCACCAGAGTTTATCCTGTCTTCAAAGCCTTCTGTAGCATCGATACCTTTGAAAATAGATTCTGTAAACATTTTTCCGCTATACCATTTACTATGTGTTCATCAATTTAAAAATTAGTAACATTGTGAGTTGACAAGGCTTTTTTTAACCGATGTAAGTTTGGGTTAATAATGACTCTTGCACTTTTAATAAAATAAGTATTTATGGATAAATTAGAGTATTTAAAGCATTTTATTGGTAGAGAATTTAAGAAATCGCCTTCACCTTTCATGCGTTGGTTGAATCCGATAATTCTGGTGGCAGAAGAGGGACACTTAGAATTTAAGTACAAAATAAGACCCGAATGGTTGAATCCAATAGGTTATCTTCATGGAGGAGTTACTGCAGCTATAATAGACGATATGTTAGGTGCTACAATGTTTTCTTTTAATGAGGATACTTTCTATATAACGATCAACAATAGCATAGATTACTTCTCTATTGCTAAAGATGGGGATGATATTATTGCAGAGACAAAAATAATAAAAAGAGGAAAACAATTTGTGAATGCGCAGTGCGAGATCTGGAATGACAGCAAAACGCGATTAATAGCTAGAGGTACGTCTAATCTCTTTAAGACCTCATCAGAAATTTAACACATGGCAATAACGTTCCGTTGATAGTAATGTTAATCAATATGAGGGGGCGTTTTTCATCTGTTTTTTTATAACTTTGCTATTGACCTATTCAATGGCTAAGTACAATCGATATACCGATCAAGATTTAGTCACCTTGCTAAAGCAAGGTGACCAATATGCCTACACCGAAATTTATAGTCGTTATATTAAGCTTTTGTATACGTTTGCATTAAAGCGTCTGCCTAACGAACAAGAGGTAGAAGATATTTTGCACGAAGTCTTTATGTCACTTTGGAATAAGAAAGCTGAACTCGATGAAAATCAACCCATAGCTCCTTACTTATACAATGCAATAAGATATCAAGTGCTAAATATATTTTCAAGAAAAAAAATCACGGATCGGTATCTGGACTCTTTTAATCAATTTCTTCTGAACGAATATCAGGTAGACGAAACGGATCACCTTATACGGCATAATGAGCTTGCAGCATTGATTGAAAACGAAATTGAAGCTTTACCGAAAAAAATGCGAGAAGTTTTTAATCTGAGTAGGAAGGTCGGATATTCGAGAAAGCAAATTGCAGAAGAGCTGGGTATTTCCGAAGAAACGGTGAAAAGTCATATGCATCACGCACTAAAGATTCTTAAACGCAAACTAGGAACATTTATACTTCTTTTCTGCTTGTAATTATTCTAATAAACCTTTAGAGGGGTTCTTATTAATTTCTTAAAAATTTCTTAATTTTTTTTTAACCCTTATTAGGGTGCAGATTTATATTGGTGTATAAAACTTGAAGAAATGATAAACCAAGATGAGTTTACCGAACTTTTGGCAAAGTATCGTGAGGGACAATGCACAGATCAAGAAAAAGCACTGTTAGAAAGTTGGATAACTTTTGGTGCTTTCGACGGACCGGTTTATGATGACGAAAAACTTAAGGAAAAAATACAGAGAATTAGTGTCAGGCTACCAATAAAAGAAAGGAGGCGTAGCAATTATACAAAGCTACAACGAACAATCTATATTGCAGCTTCGCTAGCGGCAATCTTGCTAGCTGTCTGGTTTTTTCAAATAAATAAAAATGAAGCCATCCAAGACAGGATCAAAAAGGAAGACTTACTCGCCTATATCGAACCGGGAAAGGATCAGGCATATATTACATTGGCAAATGGGCAGATTATAAATTTGGAAGATGCTGCTAATGGGGTTTTGTTTGATAAAACGGGGGTGAAGATTAACAAATTGTCTTCAGGTGAAATAGTTTATGAGGTAAATAACGATCAGAACGCGAATCTGAACGCTAAAAATAGGATTGAAACACCACGTGGAGGTCAGTATAGAATTATTTTACCTGATGGAACAAAAGTCTGGATGAATGCTGCTTCCTCCTTGAAATTTTCGACAGGCCTTTCCAAGTTAAAGGAGCGAAGAATAGAATTAACAGGCGAAGCCTTCTTCGTCGTAGCGAAAGATCGCAATAGACCCTTTATTGTGGAAAGTAGAGGGCAGGAGGTGGAAGTTCTTGGTACAATTTTCAATGTTAGTGCATATGAGGAAGAACCAAGCATAAAGACAACACTGATAGAGGGGGCGATTAAAGTAACCCACCAGGGGATAGTGAAAAAGCTACAGCCCAACGAACAAGCAATAGTCACAGAACATATCGATATAAAACCCGTAACGGGGAATGTCGAATTAGCATGGAAAAATGGAGATTTTGATCTTGAAAATGATGATTTCCATAGTTTAATGCGGAAAATATCGCGGTGGTACAATGTAGTTATAGAATATGACCCATCTGCCCCAAATGAATTGAAACTGGGTGGAAAAATTTCAAGAAATAAGAGTATAACCACCATTCTAAACATAATGGAGGCTACAGGCGAAGTAAGCTTTGAAATCAAGGGAAGGAGGATTCTTGTAAAAAGATAAAATTATAAACGGTATGACACGATAAAAGAGAGAGCCGGAAATGGTGGAACATTCCCGGCGATTCGGGTGTCATTTGAAAGATGCATTACTAACTTAATCAAATTTTTAACCCAAACAAATGTATAAATTTTATGCGAAATGTTTTGGTATGCCCGGTTGGCATGTCAACAAATTAATGCTTATTATGAGGCTAATAATTGTCTTAATATGTTTCAGTATGCATTTGAGTGCCAAGAGTGTAGCACAGAATGTGACTTTAAAGGGGACGGGTCTTTCTTTACAAAGCGTGTTCAATAAAATCAGATCTCAAACCGGATACGATTTTGTTTACAATAAAGCTTTATTGGAGAGGGCCGCCAAAGTGGATATTGACGTCCAAAACACGCCCCTAAAGGAAGTACTTAATAGTTGTTTTGAAGGACAGCCATTTACATATACCATACAAGACAGAACAATAATCGTCAGAGCGACTGCACGGAGCACAAACATGGAAGCAAACCCTGTTCAAACCTCAGCCAATGGTCAGGTCTTAAACGAAGTCGGACAGCCGCTAGTTGGGGCGAGTATTCGGGTGATAGGGTCAAGTATTAATACCAAAACGGACGAAAGCGGAAAGTTTAGCATACCAAACATTCCCGAAAAATCTCGCTTAGAAATTTCCTACGTAGGATACGAAGTGATGGAATCCCAGACAACCGGTGAATTTCTTATTATTCGTTTGACACCATTGACTACCGTACTGGAAGAAGTAAGTATCGTTAATACAGGATATCAGAGCATATCCAAAGAGCGTAGTGCAGGTGCATTCGCCAAGCCTAATCAAGAATTAGTAGCTAATCGCTCTACAAGTATGAATGTGCTTCAGCGTCTTGATGGTCTTATCCCAGGGTTGAATGTCAATAATTCGCCAGGTGCAGAGTCATTTCTTATTCGTGGTTTAAATTCCATTAATTCTAGCAGATCACCATTGGTCGTTGTGGATGGGATTCCTACGACGAGCATAGATGCTATAAACCCACAGGATGTTGCAGATATCACCGTATTGAAAGATGCCACTGCTGCTTCGATCTGGGGGGCTAAAGCTTCGAATGGTGTTATCGTTATTACAACAAAAAAAGGTGTTCAATCAGAAAAAATACGTGTAGAATACGACGGATTTATAAATTTTAGAGGTAAACCTGATTTAAATTACCTTCCAGTGTTGAATAGCCAGCAGTATATACAAGCAGCAAAGGATGTTTTCGATCCAGTGGCCTATCCGTGGAATACCGCTAGTGCTTATACGTTAGGTGCAGTAGGAATGCCGGTACATGAATCGATATTATATGACCAATATCGAGGTATTATTACCGCTTCTCAGGCAAATAGTCGTCTGGACAGTTTGGCATCGATTAGTAATCGAAAGCAGATCCAAGACTTATGGTACCAAAATGCCATGCTCATGAATCATACCCTATCTATGACCGGTGGAGGAAAAGTGCATTCATTTTATGGTTCCGCTTCTTATACAGATTCAAAGTCTAGCCGCATTGATCATCGGGATAATACATATAAGATCAATGTGAGACAGGACTTTAATTTTAATAGAATAATAAAAGCATATCTTATTACTGATCTTACGGCGAATAAAGGGAAATCTCCCCGGAATGTTTCTGTTGACTATAGATTCTATCCGTACCAATTATTCCGAGCTGCATCAGGCGAAGATATTTCAATCCCTTATGTAGGGTCTCTGTCCGATCCCGTAAGAATAGACGCACAGGCTAGAAGTAGAATCGGATTGGATTACAAACCTCTCGAAGACGTAGATCTTGCCCAGGCCAATAATAACAATATGCTGAATAGGATTATAGGTGGGCTCACCATCAATCCCTTAAAATTTTTACGTTATGAAGGCGTGTTTGGCTATATAAGAGGACATAATAAGTCATCTTTATACGATGACAATTTAAGCTTTGTACAACGCAATGAGCTTGTCCAGTTTACAGTTGCACCCTCCAGTACGTCTACACCTATCTATTATTTACCTTTAGCAGGCGGGAAATACTCCGTAGGTAATGCACTTCAAAGCGAGTGGACCGTCAGAAATCAACTGGTATTTGACCATAGTTGGGACCAGTCCAAACATCAGTTGACGCTATTAGCCGGTCAGGAGGCGCAGGAGCAAAAACTGACCTTCAACCAAAGCGTTGCACGTGGATACAACCTGCAGCTGAGGAATGCAATACCTGTAGACTATGCTGCGCTTTCTTTAGGTATATTGAATCCTGTTATTCCCAATAATTTAAACAGAAGTGTGCTTTCGCCGGATTTTTATACCGAATCGGAAAGCCAGATCCGTTTCACCTCCTATTATGCTAATGGCGCGTATACGTATAAGCAGCGATATGCACTTAATTCAAGCTGGCGCGTTGACCGAAGTAATCTATTTGGTTTAGATAAAGGAGCACAGGGTAAGCCTGTGTGGAGTACAGGTGTTAAATGGAATATTGATCAGGAAGAGTTCATGAAGGAGATTGGGCTAATAAATAAATTGGCTGTACGCGCCACGTATGGCGTTACGGGCAATTCACCAATACCTGGCACGGCATCCTCTTATAATATTTTGACATCGGCGACATCCGCTTCATTGCCGGGTGGAAGAAGCTATTCGGTTGCTACAGCTGCAAATCCCAGCCTAACCTGGGAACGGACAAAAACAACCAATTTTGGCCTAGATTTTTCGCTAATCAATAATAGGCTTTCAGGATCATTAGATTATTACAATAAGAAGACTGAAGATCTTATTGGGCAACTACCTGTAAATTCACTCACAGGATATTCCGTTATTGTTGGGAATTACGGCAGTTTAAAAAATAAAGGGATGGAGCTATCCATTAACTCGTTAAACATCAATTCTCCTGCTTTTACATGGACAACCTTATTAACTCTAGCATACAATAGAAATGAAATAACCGATCTGAAATATCTTACGCCTATTTCAACAGGCCAACAGATGATTGACCAGCGGTATTTTTCAGGATATTCTGCTTTTGCACTGTTTGCTTACCCTTACGCCGGATTGGATGCTATGGGAGACCCTCAGATTAGGAAATCGGGAGAAGTCACTAAGGCTAGAAATGTGGCAACGCCCGATGACATGCTTTATATGGGTACCAGTCAACCCCCGATTAGTGGCGGATTGTCCAACACATTTTCATACAAAGGATTCTCTTTAGGTATCAATGCAGTCTTTAACCTAGGTCATGTCATGAGACGGGATGTTGGTAGCTTTTTCAGCGGACGTTTGATTGGTACGAATGCTTTAGTGCGGGTTGCTGGAAGCTACAATTCAGCCATTGATTTGTCACAGGGTAATATAAATTCTATTTTTCTAGAGAGATGGCAAAAGGCCGGTGATGAAAACCATACCGATGTGCCCTCCTATGTGAGCAATACGGCATTATCCAATAGTAGAAGGGATATCAACTATTATGTATATGGCGACAATAATGTCCTAGATGCTTCCTATATTAAACTTAGGGACGTCACGCTTTCGTACAAGATGCCTAAATCCTTCTTGGATGTAACAAAGACCCGAGGTGTAACATGGAGGATGCAGTTGTCAAATGTTATGCTCTGGAAAGCCAATAAATTAGGTATAGATCCTGAATTTCAAGGGGTCGGTACAGCGGCGGCGATAGGTGGGGATCCCGAGCGTGTTATAGGTGTTACACGTGGCATAAGAAGTATGCAGGGGACGATAACCATAGGTGCTCATGTATCATTTTAATTTAACAAGACACAGATGAAAAATATAGGTAAGATTTCGATAGTAGTATGGGTATCCGTTCTATTTATCGCGTGCAAAGGCGATTTCCTTGAAGTTACGCCTCCAGGTAAATTAATAGCTTCAACTACGTCAGATTATGATTTACTTTTGAATAGTTTGACTTTAGGCAATCAGTTCATTACAAAACCCCAAGCTATGGGGGATGAGATGGCTGGGATAGAACCCTATTATGCAGGAGCGACGCAACAGCAGCAACGCGCTTTCCAATGGGAAAAGGATATTTATGAACAAAATGAAGATGCGCAAGAGATAACTAACCCCACAAAAGCACTTTATTTGTATAATATAGTTATAAATGAGGTGCTGGCTTCTTCGGGAGGGAGCGAGGCGCAAAAGAAGACCTTGCAGGCAGAGGCTTTGGCGGGTAGAGCATGGACATATTTCCAGTTGATTAATTTATTTGCTCCTCCATACGTAGCAGCAACCGCGACAACAGACAAAGGTTTTCCCATCATCGATCGGGCAAACGTATTGCTCAACAATTTTCAACGAAACACCGTAAAGGAGGTATATGATTTCATCATAAACGATCTGCAGGCAGCCTTGCCTTATCTGGACGAAGTACCTAGACATAGATTCCGCATGTCTAAACCCGCTGCACAAGCGTTGTTGGGTAAAGTATATCTTTTCATGGGCCTTTTTGAGCAAGCGCTTCCACATCTGGATGCAGCAATGACCGGAAGTAATACATCAACATATCCAGTCCGGCTGTACGATTATAACGTTACATTTGGTCCCGGTGGTGCCTTTTTACCCATTTCACTTTTTGGACCGGTACTTCCCAACCTGTATAACTATGAGGAAAATCTGTACGCTAGACAGACAAGTGGCGACTGGACCGGCGGGTCCAATGCACTCGTGTTGACACCGGAGACCATGGCCCTCTATGGACCGTCAGACCTAAGGCGGAACTTTCTTCAAGTCGCTCCTTATCCGAGCGGTGCAAATTTTCCGCTAGGTATGGCACGAAAAACAGGACCTTTTTCTCCAATTATTGGCATGGTCGTGCCCGATATTTATCTGATGCGTGCAGAAGTCAGGGCAAGGTTAGGAGATCTTACAGGAGCAAAAGCTGATCTTGAAGCTTTAAGAATCAAA
>JAITLW010000078.1 GCA_031277715.1 Sphingobacterium sp.
ATTGTGTGGGTAGTGCATCGAGTTGTTTACTGCATGATAGGTGTGTACCTGTAATACCGAAAGCGAAGAGATAAACTAAAATATTTTTCATGATTTCTTTAATTAAAAGCCTAAACGTATACCAAATGTGTAAGTCCGAGAAGTCGGGAAGGTGCTCATATCTCTTCCTCCACCAATAACATTTCTTGGATCATCACTTACTTCTGGGTCTGGACCGGGATAGGAGGTGACGGTAAATAGATTCATTGCCGACGCGTAGACGTTCATATTTTTTACTCTAAAACGATCCAACAGGTGGTTGGGTAATGAATAGCTGATATTAAGCGTCTTTAGTTTTAGATACGAAGCGTCATAAACATTTTCGTTTGTCAAGAACGCATTTTCGCCGTATACCAATCTCGGACGGTCAGCGGTTGGGTTGGAAGGTGTATATCGGTCCAGCGCACGTATACCTCTATTGGCAATGTTTTGTATACCCATATCACTCACGTCTTTCTGATACAGGAGTTTACCTCCATAAGAAAAGGTGAATAGGGTGGTCAATGAGAAACGCGCATAGCTCAGGGTATTGGTATATCCACCATAAAACTTAGGGATTGTCTTTCCGATCACATCCTGTTTCCAGAAACCGTCTTCAGCAACCTCGTAATCGATATCACCAATATTAGCATACGGTTGAAAAATTTCATAGTATTCGAATCTTTTTTTGAAATCTTCCAGTTGCTCTGGTGTTTTGATGATTCCTCTGGATACGCGGCCATACAACAGACCGAGGGGATCACCTTCTCGGACGATGCTGGTACCTAAATTTAAAGAATTTCTATCGTTGGGGTCTGAAAAAGCTCCACCGTCTATATTGAGCACCTTAGACATATTTCGTGATATATTGAGAGCCCCTGTCCAAGAGAAGGTCTTTTTTCGGATGAAATCACCTTGTAGTTCAAATTCGATTCCTTTATTTTCAATCTTTGCGATGTTATAGATTACACTAGAATAGGATGAGCTTGGTGCTGGTGTGATATTGAGTAATGCTCCGTCTGTCAACTTCCTGTAATAGCCAAATGATCCGCTCAGACGCCCCTTGAAGAATGAATAATCCACTGCTGCATCCTGCTGGGTCGTAGATTCCCAGCGGATATTGTCGTTGCCCAACTGTGTTGGTATCAGTGCATTGTTGTTTCCATAAGAATCTGGTGTATATAAGGTGCGCCACATGTGATCACCTATGGCCTGTGTTCCGGTTCGGCCTGCACTAAATCTGATCTTAAGCTCATCGATCCATTCTTTATCTCTTAGGAATGACTCTTCATTGATTCTCCAGGCTATAGCGCCCGAAGGAAAGTAGCCTGTTTGATTGCTTGGGCCGAACTTGGAGGATGCGTCAGAACGACCGGTAAAAGTCACTAGATATTTGTCTTTGTATACATAATTGGCTCTGATGTAGAATGATAATAATGCGTTCTGTGCTGAAGGGTTGGCCCCTTGTACGCGTACAGCAGTTGCTGCGGAGCTGAGGTTGTTCAATATGAAGTCGTCAGGATAGCCACGCCCACTGGCGGAAAAGGTAGATATCTTGTTCTGCTCCCAGGAGGTACCGCCTAATAGATTCAGTCGGTGGTTTTCATCGAATACCTTATTCCAGGTCAGTGTATTTTCAATAAATGTACTCAAAGAATTGGTATGTGAGTTGGACCCCAGGCCCCCGCCAGATGATTCTCTACCATAAAAACCTCCAATCTCTACATAACTCGGCGTGTAATTAATCTGGTTATATAAGTTGAGATTGGTCGAAAATGTACTTTTGAACTGTAAGTCTTTTAGGATGTCGTACTCACCCGAGATAGATCCTAGTAATAAATAATCTTTTGCATTGTTGGTTGTTGTTGTCAATGCTAATGGATTTTGATAGCCTCTATAATCATTGCTGAGGTCACCTAGATTGGTGAAGGAGCCGTCTTCGTTATAAACTGCGGCGGTGGGAGGAGCTGTAAGGGCTTGTCCATAAGCTCCGCTTATAAGGTTGTTGTCCGTATACCCGTAATTGATATTGGTGATCAATTTGAATTTGGAGCCAATCTGATTATCTAGATTGATCTTTCCGGAGAAGCGCTTGAAATCCGAGCCTAGGATTGTTCCCGTCTGGTTGGTATAGTTGATGGAAGTATAGTATCTGGATTCGGCTCCGCCTCCTGTGACAGAAACATCCGCATTGTTGGTATAGCCTGTTCTTAAAATCAGATTTAACCAGTCGGTGTCTGCATTACCAAAGAAATTGGGGTCATTAAGGATACGTAAGGATTGCAGGGATGCGGTATTGGTTAGTGCTAATCCTAGGCGATTGCGTTCGTCAATAAGGTTTTGAGCCGACTCCCGTAGAAGTTCTTTGTATTGTGAAGCATTTAATACTTTTTCGGGAATTGAATTATTAATACCAGAGTAGTAATTGACATTGAGCTGAGGCTTCATGTTCTGCTTTCCTCTTTTTGTCGTAATGATAACAACTCCATTGGCCGCTTTAGAGCCGTAGATAGCGGTTGCAGAAGCATCTTTAAGTATGTTGATGCTTTCAATATCATTGAAATTAAGTCCAGCTAGATTATTTAAGCCTCTGGCAAAAGCTCCTGATACACTATTGTTGAAACCATCACCATAGTTAGCCGCCTCGGTAGGGTTTACGATGTCCGATTGAGAATTGACATAATTATCAGTGACAACAGTAGGTATACCATCAATAATATATAGTGGATCATTGGTCCCTACGAGTGAGGTTCCTCCCCGTACACGTATGCGTACGGCACCACCAGGTGAACCATCTGCTTTGGTTACCTGTACGCCCGCAGCTTTGCCTGCCAGAGCGTCGTCTACAGTCATGAAAGGGACATCACGGATTTCATCTACTCTAATAGAAGCAACAGAGCCTGTAAGGTCTTTACGCCTGGTACTCCCATATCCTACGACTACGGTTTCTTCTAATGTATTGACGCCAGTGGCTAGTGCTATTTTTAGCCCTTCGCGAATATGTGCTGTTGTTACCGTTATTTTTTGAGGGATATGGCCTAAACAGGACACATGCAGCGTCTGTCCTACGCTTATATCGATTAGAAAAAGTCCGTTTTGGTCAGTTAAAACAGCATTGTCGTGATCGGTCGTGACGGTTACACCTGGTATTGCTTTGTTATTCTCATCCATAACAACACCGCGTAGTTTAACTTGCGCTTGTATCGAACTTTTATTCTCCTTGGTTAGTACAATCAGGTATTCTTTGTGGATTTTATATCCTAAGTCTGTACCGGATAATAGATTCTGTAGAATGTCTCTGACCGGTTGGTTGTAGGTCTGTACTGCAAATGATGTTCCTAGTCCTTCTACAAGGTCTTCGCCATATACAAAACGATACTTGGTCTGCGCTTCTATTTCTTTTAAAACAGTACCCAGATTGACCGACTTGAGGTTGAGGGTAGCTCGTTCGTTTTGTGCCCAAGTACTGCCTATTGCGGTCATATGGAACAAGAGGGTTAGAATGGTAGTCAGTTTCACGAGGATGAGTGCTTTAAAAAGTTTAGGGCAATATTTTCCCCTAACGCTAATTGCGTTATTTTTCATAAATTTGAAATGGTTAATGTAAACGATTAGTAACTAGGCCTGAGATTAGCCGTCGCAGCCTGTTTCTGTTAGTTAACGATTTTAGGGGCGTGCCTGGCATGCTCCTTTTTCTTTTGTCTACTTTTAACTTCCTGTATACTTCATATTATTGATCTATGTGGTTAGTTAGTTTATGCTTATTGTTCTTGGCCCTGTCTTTTTGTAATGAAAAGACATACTTGCCTTTAAACTCTCCAGTACACTTTGTAGTTCTTCACTTTCGTCAAAAGCTGCTGTATACTTTCGGTCTTTAATACCTGGGGTATCGAATTCAATCTTGATATTATACCAACGCTCCAAGGATTTGGCAATAGAGGAGAGAGGTTCATTGACAAAAACTAGTTTTTGTTCAGTCCATGAAGTTTCTACCAATCTTTGCTTACTATCGTAATGGGTCATCGATGCCAATTTGTATGCCGTACTATCAGGCATTGTGGCATGGATGTCTTTGCTGTTGCTCGATAGTTCGCCTACGGAGGCGACAACTTTATCCATAGGTTTGAGGCGTATGGGCGCTACATCTTTATTTTTTAAGATTACTTCGGCACTGCCTTCTAATAGGGAGGCTTCGGCATGGTCTTCATTGGCATAGGCCCGGATATTGAGTGTGGTGCCCAGTACGCGTACGGCAATCGTGTTGGTACCAATTGTAAACGGAAGCTCCGGATTTTTAGCCACTTCCATATAGGCCTCTCCTGTCAGTTTGATCGCTCTATTGGTCTTTCCAAACCCATCCATAACCTCTAACTTGCTGTCTGCATTGAGTTTTATCAGCGTACCATCAGCTAATGTGATTGTTTTGCGTTGGGAGGGTTGTGTGGCATAGACTGTATCGTTGTTAGTATCATTATTCATCAAGATCCATAACGAGGCAATAGAAATAAAGAGAACTACAATACTAGCTGCCGCATAGTAAAGCCAATTACGGCGTTTAGGTAGCTCTTTAAGTGCTCCGTCCGATAGCATCGGTTTCAGTTTCCTGTAGTTTTCCTCAGCATCAATCTCGGTCAAAGCCGCTTGTATATTCCAAAGTTCATTTTTAGCACTTTGAACCATTTCGGCTTGCTCTGGATATTGCCTGAGAAAATCTTCCCATTGTTTGATATCCAAGGGTTCCTCCTTAATTACATATCGAAAGAAAGATTCATCCATCAAAAAATCATGAATGGAGTGGTACTGCTTCATGGTTTACAAAAGTTAGTCGTTTAATATTATAGAGAGAGCAACTGGTTTTTTTTACCTGTTTTTTTTAAAATATTTTGTAATCAGCTGTTCTTTAGTTCTTTATTTTTAAAAAAAAGAAAGAAGAAAGAGTGCTTGTTTCAGATCTTTTAGGTTGGTGTCTTTTTTGAGGGAGTTGATTGCAATATGTATCTGATTGTAAACAGCTCGTTTGGTTAGACCTGTTTTCACTACGATTTCGTCATAGCTCAAACTTTCGTAGTAGCGTAAGGAGATAAGCTCTCTCTGCCGTTTTGGAAGTTTTAAAATTGCGGCTTTAAGTATGGTCACCCGACGCTTTTCTTCTTGGATAACAATGAATTGAAATTCTTCAATATCGGTAGATAAGGAAGATTGTGCTAGGGAAAGCGATTCAAAGGAAGGTTGTGTTTTAAGGTCTTTGGCTAACTGCCGTTGATAGCTTTTGAAAATATAATTTCCGACATGATTGGCTTCAGATAGGTTCTCATGTTTTTCCCAAAGGTAGAGAAAAGTGCTGTTAATGCTGTCTTTTAGAGCCTCCCGATCGGTAGTGAATTTCAGTCCATATTGCAATAAATCTTTGTAATAGGCTAAGTACAGTTTTTGTAAAGCAGACTGATCTCCTGTTCGTAGACTATCCCACAATTGTAACTCAATGATATTGCGATCTATGCTCATTAATATCTCTCTTCTCCAAAGGCTTTTTTGAACAATGTTAAAAAAACATTAGTTACAGTCAAATCTACCAAAAAATAACATAATTACTTATTCTGTAAACTAATATCTGTTACTTGAAGAATTGGGGCCTGTCAACTGAAACTTGCCTGAGTTTTTTGAACTTACTAATCAAGAGTGGTGCCAAAGTAAAGCTCGACCTTCATAATCAGCGTTTTGAAATGCTTCTAGTGTAACTTGTGTTACCTGAATAAGGAAGTGTACTGTTTATCTTTATGAAATATAACATTGAAAAAATGTTGGATTTTTTAAAAAAGATAATGATGGATTTAATAAAGAGATTATTTGGGAATAAGGACCTAGAAGTATTGAAGGAAGTGTTAAGAAGGAAGGCGTTTTTGGTGGATGTACGTAGCCCTGAAGAATTTGTCTCAGGAAGTGTTGTCGGAGCGATAAATATTCCTTTGGGTACACTACCCGAACAATTGGAAAAGTTTGAAGGGAAAGATGGGATAGTGGTGTTCTGTCGGAGTGGGATGCGCAGTGGACAGGCTAAAGTGATATTGGAAAAGGCTGGACATGGAAATGTAGTCAATGGTGGAGCTTGGCAACGGGTGCAAGGGGCATTGGAAGAATCGGACTAAAAAACAATAAAAAGCATGTTAGGCCTTCTGAGAAATAGGATAAAGGAAAGAAAAGTAAGTTAAGGTTGCTTTAGGTTTTCGATTTTTTTAGGGTAAGTGATTTGATATCTGACCGTTTGGACTGTCCAGACGGTTTTTTTATTTCAATTATTAGTGTGTGCTAATAAATTTTAATTGTAAATATAAATTAATGTTAGACTAAGCTAATAATTATTATTAGTTTTGCTGATGTTATGAACAAATCAAGAAAAATATGGAGGGAAATACACGGACTAATCGGTTTGTTAGTTGGTCTCGTGATTATTGTTGTTGCATTGAGTGGTTGCGTGTATACGTTTCAGCGGGAGATTAGGAGTGTTTTCTATCCTCATCTTCTCTATGTAGAGGTGCCGGCAGATCATACGCGATTGTCTGTGGATCGTATAGCGGAAATAGCAGAAGAGTACCATTTGGAAAATAAAGTGCGGGAAATTGTTGTCAACCAGCAGGCCAATCGCTCGCTCAAGGTATATATGTATGGACAACATTTACTCTATATCAATCCATACTCGGGAGAAGTATTGGGAAAGACGGATACCAAGAAGGATCCCTTTCTCCTGGCTTGGTCACTACATACTCAGTTGGGTATGGGGAAGATAGGGGGAGCGATTGTAGGCTGGGCTACATTGGCCTGTGTACCCTTGATCCTTACAGGGCTATGGCTGTGGTGGCCTACTGTGCGCAGTGCTTGGAGAAGGGTGTTTTACCTGCCGTGGAAAGGCAATTGGAAGTTGTTGAATTTTCAATGGCATAAGAACGCTGGTTTTTATACATCAGTGTTTCTACTGTTAATCTGCTTGAGTGGACTAATGATGTCTTTTAGTTGGTTTGAACAGGGAGTATATTGGATGACAGGATCAAAACAGGCCTCGCGACAGATGCCAAAGGCTATTGTAACAGCAGCAGAGGGAGGAGTCATCCAAAAATCACTGTCTTATACCATAAAACAGTTTCCCGAAGTTGAAGAAATCAATGTTTTTTTTCCAGGAAAATCGAATAAGGTATTCATGTTTATTGCCAAATATGAAGATAAACTCGGGCGAAGGGAGATTCTTTACTTTAACCCTACGGACGGGCGGTTACTGCAAGGGGTTTATTCGAACGAACAGAGTACTGGCGATAAGATAAAGGCAATGAATTATAATGTTCACTCGGGACAGATAGGGGGATTACTGGGACGAGTTATAGCATTTGGAGTTACTTTATTTACAGTTTTTCTGGTGATCAGTGGAGCTATCATCTGGTACCAGCGGAAATTTAGGTAAGCCTGTCAGTGTATTAATTAAAGCATACTATATAATGAGATTTATCAATTGCAAAATAGCCACTATTTTGTTGCTTCACTGTGTCTTTTTTGGAGGAATAAGCGGTGTGTCTGCACAGACAGAAACCTTGTTGCAAGGGCAGGTTGTCGATGAAAACGGGGGAGGTGTATCTGGGGTTACCATCTATTTGCCTAAAACCAAAAGAACAGAGAAGACAAATGAAAACGGACTGTTTTATTTTAACGCTGCTAGGGGGGAGTACGATCTACAAGTCAGCAAGGTGGGGTATGCCAGACAGCAACATAAAGGAAGCTTCGGGGAAAGTAAGTGTCCTGTTTTTAAGTTGCTTAAGGATTCGGTAGTACTGCATGAAGTGATTGTAACGGCAACACGTACTGAAAAGAAGATGGAAGATATTCCATTGCCGGTTACGGTTATTGGTAAGGAAGAAATACAACAAAAAGGAATGGTACGGCTTAATGAGGTGCTGGCTGAACAGCCTGGAGTAGTATTGGTTGAGAATCATGGTACTGGGATACAGCTGCAGGGATTTGATGCAAAGTATACGTTGATACTTATTGATGGTGAACCGGTAATTGGAAGAAGTTCAGGTACGTTGGAGCTTTCTCGAATCTCCATGGCAAATGTCGATCGGGTTGAAATTTTGAAGGGACCTTCGTCTTCGTTGTACGGTTCGGAAGCTATGGCTGGTGTTATCAATATCATTACGAAAAAGGCGACAGTGGGGAGGAAGTTGGCGAGCTCTGTACGCTATGGTACGCACAACGCATTGGATATTGGTGTCGATGGGAGTATTGCAGGACGCAGGACGGGAGTGTATACTGCTTTTAATCGGTTCAGTAATGGCGGATATGGCTATGCGGATGAGACAGTAGGGAAAACTGTTGCCCCATTTTACGGTTATACAGGACATGTCAATATTGACCATCAGTTGACGCCCAAACTGGACATTAGATTGGGTGTAAAATATAACGATGAATATGCTCATGACGAGTATAAAACAAATACAGCTGTTGCTCAGGAGATGGTTTCCTCCAAATTCCTGAGAAGGGACCTGGCTTTTACGCCTCGGATAGAATATCGTTTTTCGGATAGACACCGATCTTTTTTTAGAGTCAACCAATCCTTATACAAAACGGATACACGTATTCATGTGATGGAAGATGGTAGGTTGTATAACCATGATTTCTTCGATCAAAAGTTTTCTAGGTTAGAACTCCAGCATGATTTTAAAGTCAATGATAAGGTATATCTGACAGCAGGGGCGGGTGCTACGGATGAATGGCTGAAAGCAAACCGGTATGACAATAAGAAGGAATTCAAAGCTGGGTTTGGTTATCTGCAGGCGGATGTGAAGTTTTCTGAACGCTTGAATGTAATCGCTGGAGGGCGTTTTGATATGCACAAAGTGTACGCTTCGCAGTTTAGTCCCAAGATCGCCGCACAATACAAAGTATTACCGTGGCTAAGGCTTAATGGTTCTGTAGGTAGTGCATATAAAGCTCCTGATTTTAGGGAGTTGTATCTCAACTGGACGAATCCTACTCAAGGATATAGCGTTTTCGGGGCAGAAGATGCTGCTGATAAGTTGAATAGGCTTATAGAGTCAGGAGAAATAGCAGAGGTTTTGTTTGATCCTGACCGTATCAAAACACTAGATGCAGAGCGTTCATGGAACTATCAGGGAGGTGTACAGTTGCGCCCTTGGAAAGCGATGACAATAGGTGCTAATCTGTTTTACAATGAGGTGTCCAATCTGATCGAAACTTTTGTGTTGGCAACGAAGACTAATGGGAAATCGGTGTATACCTATTCGAACCAGGAGCACGTGGTCATCAAAGGAATAGAGTCTAACGTTTCTTATACATGGCGTGATATCCGTATACAGGTAGCGGGACAGTATCTGCGAACAGCGAATACCACCGTGCAGGATGCCATAGCTGCCGGAAAAGGGTATTATACACGCGACGCGGAGACTGGTGCTAGTCGGTTGGTCAGGCCTAATGAGTATGGAGGACTCTTTAACCGGTCCCGGTATAGTGGCAATATGAGCATGACTTATAATTGTCCAAAGCCGGGGCTGGTATTTACGCTGCGCTGGGCCTATCGCGGACGGTTTGGGGTGCGGGATATCGATGGAAACGGTATCTTGAATCTGGACGAAGAATATGCTCCCGGTTATTCTATGTTTAATGCCTCCATCGTCAAATCTCTTTACAAAGACCGTTTAAGATGTACACTCTCCGCTGAAAACTTAGGAAATATCAAGCGTACGGGAGTGGCTACGATGCCAGGACGTCTATTCTTCACAGGAATATCTTATCGCATAATCAACTAGTACATTCATATTAAATTATAAAAGCAATGGTTAAAAATCACATTTTTCAAAAAGTTAGTTTGTTTGCAATTTCAATGGGACTTCTTTTTAGCAGCTGCAGTAAAGATGATAGGGAACTCGATGAAACAGCGAGTAAACAAGAGGTAGTGACGGTAAAGGATCTCAATGGTCTAGATAAAGGAGGGGTATATTTCAGTTTGGAAAAGAATCGGGAAACGGAAGAAAGTGCTATTGATTGGGATATTAAGATAACAGGGACTACCATCGGTTTTGGTAATGGAGCGGTGGGCCAATTGGTAGAAGGGGTATTGGATAGCTATCATACAGCTCCTACAGAGGGGTATAGCAATTCTGGAATAACGGGTAATAATACCTACTATGTAAACACACTGTACAATGCTCCGCAACACGCTATATTAATGAAGCCAGGGGTACTTATTCTTGTCAAGACCAGTAAGGGGAATTACGTGAAAATGGAAATGTTGAGCTACTATAAAGGCAACCCAAATGTGAAGACTCCTGATTTCGCAGATATCCCGACACGCGGTGAAAAATGGCCGAAGCAACACTATACATTCAACTATGTGTTACAGTCGAATGGAATGAATAAGTTCTAATGTTTCTCTTTTGTTTATCCGTAATGCGCCCTCCGAAAGGAGTGGTGCATTGCGGATTTTGGCTTTATAGAATATTGTAGGTGAGGGTTAACTGTTGTATATAAGTTCTTCGAGTAACTGTTGCAATTGACGGGTTACGGTACCGGCTCCCGGACCAAAATCTTTGTAACCAAGTACAGAGGTAACTGGGGTGATATTTTTAGTCGTTGAGCTGATAAATGCTTCGCGGGCATTTTTTAAATCTTCCAATGTAATGTCCCGTACTTCAACTTCGATTTTTTCTTTTGCGAGAGCAAGAATCTTCATCCGTGTGATCCCCTGCAGTACATCGTCGGATGCGGTAAGTAACTTGCCATCGGTACTGACTAAGAAGAAATTGGCACGTGGGCATTCAGAAATAAATCCGTTCTGTACATAGACAACATCATTGGCGCCTTCCTTTTTAGCGGCTTTGAGGGCCTGTATACCCATTACATAATCAATGGATTTGGCCTGGCTAAAGGGACGGTGATATTCGAAAGGCAATAGTATGATCCCTTGATCTTCTGTGCTGGTATCTCGTGTTATCGGGTGTTGACTGATAATCAGATTAGGGTCGGTAATGGTGTAGCCATCTGAGCTGTAGCCTCCTGTCAGTAGAATTTTGATGCCTGAGTCGGGGATATTATTGGCTTGCATCAATCGATCGATCATTTTTTTGAGTTCTAGCCGGCTATAGTTTACCGGGAGATCCATAAGGCGTGCCGAATGGTAAAAGCGATCGATATTGTCTTCAATAAAAATGGGCTTCCCTTGTATGCTTTTAAAATAATCAAATATCCCATAGCCGCGGACTATAGCGAGATCAGTGATTCCTAATTTGGCTTCATCTTCTGGAATAAGCATTCCATTGAAAATTACATAGGGTATTTGCATTGCTTTTTGTTTAGTGGTTATGGTAACAAACTTAGTCAATGCAAGAGGGAAAACCAATAGGAAAAGTTTCTCTTTGCCTACGTAGAAGTGAGGAGGTCAGCACGTCGATCTATTCCTAGTAGACCGTAAATGGTTTTTAAGTGATATTTTACGGTGTTTTCAGAAATAAAAAGCTCGTTTCCGATTTCCTTGTTTGTCTTTCCTTGTTTGATCAAAGCTATAATTTCTAGTTGTCGAGAGGTGAAGTTATAGTTGTTCAGCTCCAATTGAGTTTCTCCTTGTTCGTTGGTCTCACTCGCTAATTTCTCTAGTTCATGACGCATTAGTAACAGTTCTTTTTCGAGCAGTGCATTTCGTTGCTTAGAGACTTTCATCAGTCTGAACAATACGGTTATTAATGCTAGGGAGATGACCGATAGGACAATCAGGATAATGCGGATTTTGTTGCCGTATTGGATTTCTACGTTCTTGCGTGTGGCTAGAAGCTCTTTTTCTAAAACGGTCAGTTTTCCATTCTCGAATGGTGCGTTATATTCGCTGGATAGGACTACTTCTTCTTTTTCATATTTTGAAGCTGCTTTGTAGTCCTCTGTTACAAGACAGAAATTCCGCATCGCATTCAATAGGACAATTTTGTAGAGATCTATATTGTACTTGTTCGCATAATACATTCCTTTTTCAAATGCATCTTGGGCTTTCTTTTTATCTTTTGTATGGTCACTCAACCCGATTAGCTTAGAATAAACCAAGGGCAAATGTTTTGGACTTTGCTTACTTAAAATATCGATGCCCTGTAGCAATATAGAGTCTGCTTTTTGATAATTTCCACTCCGAATATCCAATACAGCTAGTATATTGAAATAGAAGGCCCGGCTTTCGGGATTTAGCAGGTCAAGATTCTTGCCCTTTATCTGCTCTAAGTAGGTGTTAAGTTCTCCGTATTTTTGGGAATCAAAAGAGATTAGGGCTTTCTCTACAAGTACGCGTATTTCCGCTTCTTTATTCTGTTCTGTATTGGCGCCGTGTTTATAGGCCTGGTCGAGGTTAGCCAGTGCTTCGGGATAATTGAATACTCTTTT
>JAITLW010000090.1 GCA_031277715.1 Sphingobacterium sp.
ACGCTCTTCCGATCTAGTAGCTGGAGAGTCAATCCATATTCCAGAACCAAGACCATCGATGAGCAATGCACCTAGGTCTGTCGCTGCGTACAATTGCAACTTGGAGATAGGCTCTTCCGGATCCATATCGTTGCCCATAGGGGCGGAGAAGTCCTCGATTGGATAGCTCCGGCGTATAATGACAGGGACATCTATTCCAATCTCTTGTAGATTGGCGAAAAATTGACGTTGATCTGCCATTCCATGAACTAAATCAGTCTCCAATAAAAAGACAATACTTTTGTCCAGTTGCAGGTTGTCAAATTCTTCCGACTGTAGTTGCGTATTCGATATGCGGACCAGGTTTAATACAGGATCTTTAGTCGTCGCATGGTTAAACTCCGCGAGTGTAAACAACGGATGTATATTGGATCTATTCGATAGCTCTAACCAAGTCGTATAGTTATACAGTTGTTTGAGGTTGCCCGGCATGTTGAATGACGGCAACTGATCCGCTAAGTAGACAAAATCTACCGATTGATCCCCCATATGATACTTGTCGTTCAGTACGTCATAGCGGTAACCTACTTCCGACAGGATAAAAGGGTCTTTTAAGTTTTTGTTGGAAATGTCAACGATCACCCGTGGCACCAACGATCCTCCTACAAAGGTGTTCACTTCTTGAGAATGATAAGCCGTTGTTTCTTTTGGAGTAGATAATGTTAGAATAGCGCGCTCTTCCTGGGTTTTCGTCAATGATTGCCTTTTTGAATAGCGGTTTACCAAAGCAATAGCCACTGGAGCTTCCTTCTCTGGTTCTTCCGTCAAGGAAACACGAACCGTATCTCCTAATCCATCTTCTAGTAGCGTTCCTATACCTACAGCAGATTTAATCCGGCCATCTTCACCGTCTCCGGCTTCCGTTACACCAAGGTGCAACGGATAGTTCATGTTTTCGGCCACCATACGCTCTACGAGCATGCGGTAGGCTTGTACCATGACTTGAGGATTGGAGGATTTCATAGATACGACCAGATTATAATAATCTAGGTCTTCACATATACGGATAAACTCCATCGCCGACTCGACCATTCCTTCAGGTGTATCGCCATAGCGGCTCATGATACGGTCAGAGAGCGAACCATGATTGGTCCCTACACGCATTGCTGTGCCATATTCTTTGCAGATACGGACCAACGGGGCGAATTTTTTATGTATTCTTTCCAGTTCAGCCTGATAGGCGCTGTCTGTATAATCAATTTGATCAAATTTCTTTTTGTCAGCGTAGTTGCCTGGGTTTACCCTTACCTTTTCGACGATACGGGCCGCCACTTCAGCTGCGTTTGGCGTAAAGTGTATGTCTGCCACCAAAGGAACCTGATATCCACGGGCACGAAGCTCCCGTTTGATATTCGCCAGATTCTCGGCCTCTTTGATACTAGGAGCTGTAATACGTACATATTCACAGCCTGCATCTACCATGCGGATAGTCTGTTCGACAGAGCCTATCGTATCCATCGTATCGATGGTCGTCATACTCTGTATACGGATGGGGTTGTCCCCGCCCATTGGAATATCGCCTATCTTTACTTCTCTTGTCTTAAACCTTGAATATTCGAGTTTCGAATTACAATAACCGCCTGGTAATATCAACTTCGTGTTTGCCTCCATCTTAGCTGCAAAGTTAGGTATTTGTGGGGTTAATATCTATTTATCTTTAGAGAATTAGCGGCTCCTGTGATTTTGATAATATATTTTTTTTCTGCGGTATCGTAATTGTCTGTCTGCTGTGCATCCTCTTTTTTATGAAAACCGTCAAATTTTTTGGAGGTAAGTATACTTTCCATTTCTAATTTACAGGCGGCATCTTTTGGAACATTTATCGTACAGTTCGAAGCAGCAGTATTTATTTCTAAGGTCGATTCCTGTGTTTGTGGCATTCCGAATGTCATATCCAGAGATGCTGCACCGGCATTGATTTCCAAGTATTCGATTTTGTGCTTACTGAAATCGGCAACAAACTTAGATGCCCCCATATTGATGGTTAAATTCCAAAGAGGAGAGGCGTGTAAGGCCAATTGTATTTTGTTCTGTTGATTATTATTGTGTTTTATCACCGAGGTCAGATCAAGATGCGGCAATAGACTATCCCCTGTATTCTCCAGTTTTAGACCTACATTCGCATTGGGCGTAGAGGCTTTGAGTAATTGCGTAGAGGGCACACTGTCTAGTGCAATCGTCGAGGCTCCGACATTAAATTCTAAACTGGCTTGCTCCGTCCCTGTGGCAAAAGGAATCTCCACTAACGGTGCGGTGCCCAGAGTGTCATCCGATGTGCTATAGTTGATAGGGCCTCCAAAATTAAAACGCTCCGTAGAGGTCATACCTTTATAACCTAGAAATATACAAAGACAGATATTGATGGCACTCAATATTAAAACACCATGGGGCCGGTTCTGAAAAATGAGGTTCGCTCCAATAGCGATAATAAGCAACGGCCAGTAGGGGATAAGCGCCCAAAAGTTGAAATTTATGATATCAAAATTATGGAGCAACGCTATAACGCCAAAAAATATAAACCAAATGCCTGTCGAAATCTTTCCTTTCATATTGCGAATAAATATAGTACTAAACTTTCTTATCTGCTACAAATGTACAGTGCTATTTCCAACTTTACTTATATAATAAGGTTATCGAATTGGAAAATTCGGTGAATTAAAAGGTTTCATCGGTGAATAGAGGAGACACTATCATAAAACCTATAAAAAGAAATGAACTTTTTTACTATTAATATGTATTTTAGCATAAATAGTAGATAGCGACATATGTTTTTTTATCATTTTGGAGAATACGTTCTTTTACTGAAGAAGGTCTTTAAGCGACCAGAAAAGTGGAAGATTTATTGGCGAGAGACCTTGCACGAGATGAATGAGATAGGAGTAGGCTCGGTCGGGCTTATCGTTATTATCTCTACCTTCATTGGAGCGGTAATGACGATGCAGATTGCGTTTCAGCTTGTCTCAGACTTGATTCCGAGTTCAGTCATTGGTCAGATCAATAGGGACTCCAATATTTTGGAGTTGGGGCCCACGATCTCTGCCCTAGTACTTATGGGTAAGGTCGGTTCCTCTATTTCTTCACAAATTGGTTCTATGCGGGTCACCGAACAGATTGATGCGTTAGAGATAATGGGGATTAATGCTGCCGGCTACCTGATCTTGCCTAAATTAATTGCTGGAGTTATTATGGTTCCTGTTCTAGTGACCATAGCTATTTTCTGCGCTATAGTTGGAGGTCTTTTAGGTGGTGCACTTACAGGTGCTGTTACCCCGAACGAGTATATCATGGGGATTCAAAGCGAATTTAGAGGTTTTACTATTGTGGTAGCGATGGTGAAGGCTTTTTTCTACGGTTTTATTATTACGACAGTACCTGCACATAAAGGATTTCATGTACGAGGTGGAGCGCTCGAGGTGGGGCAGGCTGGAACTAAAGCCGTTGTAATCGGCTGTATATCTATTCTGGCTAGTGATTATATCATCACGGCATTAATGTTATAAGTGTACTTTATATGATTGAAATACAAAATATCCATAAAGCCTTTGGTAGCAATGTGGTGTTGAGCGGAATAGATGCTATTTTCGAACCCGGCAAGGTGAGTCTGATCATTGGAGGCTCTGGATCTGGCAAGAGTACATTATTGAAATGTATCGTAGGATTACACCAACCCGAGCAAGGTAAAGTTTTTTTTGATAAGAAAGAGTTTACTCATATGGACTTTGAAGAGAAGATCCCTATTCGTAAGGAGATTGGTATGCTTTTCCAGAATTCCGCACTTTTTGATTCCATGACTGTGGAGCAAAATATCATATTTACACTGGATATGTTTTCGGATATGTCCCGGGCTGAGAAGGTCGATCGTGCTAACTTTTGCCTTGAACGTGTCAATTTAGCTGGAAAGAATAAGTTGTACCCGGCCGAGTTGTCTGGAGGGATGAAGAAACGTGTCGGTATCGCTCGCGCAATCAGTATGAGCCCCAAATACCTGTTCTGTGATGAACCCAACTCGGGATTGGATCCAGCTACTTCAATTTTGATCGATGAACTTATTCAAGACCTTACCCAAGAATATTCCTGTACAACGATAATTGTTACGCATGATATGAATTCGGTAATGGGGATAGGAGAGTATATCCTTTTCCTACATAAAGGACAGAAGTTTTGGGAAGGCTCAAACCAGGATATGCTGAATTCGGATACCAAGGAACTTAATGATTTTGTGTTTGCCAGTCCACTGATGAAGGCCGCGAGACAGGTTATAAAATAAGCGGTCCTATCATTCCTTAGCTGTCGTTGATCCGACAGCTCGCGGATTAGGAAAGTTTTGTTTATTTTTGCCCAAATTTAAATATTAGTATTTTGTCTACAACTACACACATACAGTTATTAACACCACAGCATTGGAAGGATTACGAGTTGATTGATTGCGGTGATTTTGAAAAATTAGAGCGTTTTGGTGATTTGATTTTAATCCGCCCTGAACCACAAGCCGTCTGGCCTAAGGCTTTGGGTGATGCGGAGTGGGAGAAAAGGTACCACATCAAGTTTAAGGGGCGCTCGGCTACCAGTGGAGAATGGTTGAAGAAAAGTGCCAAAACTGCAGATAGGTGGCATATCAGTTATAAAAATAAGGATGCCGCAATCAAATTCCGGTTGGGGCTGACCTCGTTCAAGCACGTAGGGATATTTCCTGAGCAAGCAGTCAATTGGGATTATATTTCGGAAAGTGTCAAGTCATTTAAGACAGCTACTCCAAAGGTGTTGAACCTTTTTGCTTATACAGGAGGAGCTTCGCTGATTGCAAAAGCAGCGGGAGCCGATACCACGCATGTCGATTCCATCAAACAGGTCGTCACTTGGGCGAATGAGAATCAAGAGCTCTCTAACCTATCGGATATCCGTTGGGTCGTAGAGGATGCGCTGAAATTTGTAAAACGCGAGTTAAAACGTGGTAATACCTATAATGGTATTATCCTGGATCCACCAGCTTATGGGCATGGTCCAAAAGGCGAAAAGTGGAAGTTGGAAGATCATATCATGGAGATGATGCAAGATGTGGTGAAGCTTTTAGATCCGCAGGAGCACTTCTTGATTTTGAATACATATTCGTTGGGTTTTTCTTCTGTTATTGTAGAAAACCTAATCCGTACCTCTTTCCCACAGGTTGAGAATCTGGAAATTGGGGAGCTTTATTTGCAGGCTACTGCGGGGCCTAAGCTACCTCTCGGTGTGTTTGGTAAATTCAGAAAACTAAAATAAAACAAAAGAGGCCGTTTTTAAAAATGGCCTCTTTTGTTTTTACAGTGCTGTAATACGTATCAGTCCGTCCCTCAGATCGTTTAAGAATTCTTGACGTTGTACATCCTTATCTATTGGATAGAGCTGAAGCGCTATACCTTCGTAGTAAGTAATACCGCGTAGTAATTCTTCCTTGAATTTGTAGACAAATTTTTCTTTCTTCTCATCCATCTGTAGTTCGTTGTCCTGAAGATATTGTTCCAGATGCTCGATATACAAATGTAGTTCGTTGATGAATAAGGATGGTCTATCAGAATGGATTAG
>JAITLW010000124.1 GCA_031277715.1 Sphingobacterium sp.
GATCAGCCTTCTGCAGAAGCCCTCGCGGTCAAAGACGGTAAAATCGTCTTTGTTGGCGACTTTAAAGATGCACAGCAGTTTATGGGGACCAATACTGTTCAGGTTGATCTACAGCACAAAACCCTGCTACCCGGATTTATCGATGTACATGGACACATCACCTCCTCGGCAGGTATGATGCAGTTTGTAGATCTAGCCCCAAGCCCCTATGGGACTGTTGATAATATCGCAAATTTACAAGCGACCTTAAAAAAACAGGCGCAAACGGTCGACAGCAACAGCCCTGTATTAGGCAATGGATATGACGATGCCATTATGGAGGAACATCGCCACCCGCTGCGTTCGGAACTGGACGCGGTCAGCTCGACCAATCCCATTATGGTGATTCATGCTTCTGGACACGCAAGCGTAGCCAATAGTGCCATGCTTAAACTATTAGGGATCGATGAGGATGTAAAAGATCCTGTAGGCGGTCATTACGGACGGGACAAAGCAACCAACAGACTGAATGGCAAACTAGAAGAAAACGCTTGTTTTAGTGCCCTTATGAAACTGACCTCTCTGCTACCCAAAGCGCCAGAAAAAGAGGGACTTTCTCAAGAACTCCGCAATTTTCTAAAGGCCCAAGAACAGTGGCTCAGTTATGGGCAAACAACCATCTGCGATGGCCGCACCATGGGAGTCGGTTTAGATCTATTGCGAGAAGCGGCCTCCAAGGGGCTGTTAAAAGCAGATGTAGTATATTTTCCGGATTATGAGGCCAACAAAAAGAACGAGGCTGATTTTTTGCCACGCTATATGCAATATGAAAACAGACTGAAATTTGCCGGCTTCAAGTTCTCTGATGACGGCTCACCCCAAGGCAAAACCGCCTGGCTGACCCAGCCTTATCTCGTCCCTCCCGAGGGGCAGACCAGCGACTACAAGGGATTTCCGATTTTTACAGACGAAGATCTATATCGGGACCTAAAAGCGGTATTTTCAAAAGGAGTCACAGCCCAGTTACATGTAAACGGCGATGCCGCCATAGACCAGGCACTGCGTGTTATTGGGCGACTTAAAGAAGAGGGTATTTATAAACCCGAACTACGGGCTACCCTGATCCACGTACAGAATAGCAGGCCTGACCATATTCAGAAGATAAAAGAAATCGGAGTCATTCCCTCCTATTTTTCATCGCATGTCTATCTATGGGGAGACTGGCACTACAATAGCGTTTTTGGCCCCGAGCGGGCAGCTTTTATAAGCCCTGCAAATGCGGCCAAAAAAGAAGGTATTCTTTTTACCATCCACCACGATGCCCCGGTGACACCTCCCGATCTGCTGACAGGAGTATATTCGGCGGTCAATAGAATCACCCGTTCGGGAATGGTATTAGGCGAAGACCAGCGCATTAGCGTAGCCGACGCCCTAAGAAGTATTACCATTGATGCCGCTTATCAATTGCAGGAAGAAAACGTCAAAGGCTCTCTAAAAACGGGTAAACTGGCCGATATGGTCATCTTAGACCAAGATCCGCTGACCATCGATCCTAAGAAAATAAGAAGCATACAGGTTCTGGAAACCATCAAAGAAGGTAAAACTGTATTTAAAAAATAATCCATCATGAAATGTCGACTTATTCTACTGTTGCTCTTAGTCAGCTATAATGGTTATTCTCAAGGACATTACAACGGTTCCTCGTTCAATCCAAATGATTATTTTGCCCCCCATGAAGGCTTCATCATCCCGGTATGGTATGGGTATGCCAATATGAACTACTATAATTCAAGCGGCAAAAAATCGGATCAAATAATAACATCACAGGGAGGAGATCCTGCCGTTTTGAATATCAAACAAAATGTAAAGACCCATTCCTTTATCCTGATGGCCATCTACGGAGGCAAAGGCAAGATCGCCGGCGCCAATTGGGGAATGATGATCATTCCGACATTAAATAGCCCTACCGCCAGTATCGCTTTGGACTACTACTCGCAGCAAACGGGATCCGGCACCTACAATTTCACCAATAAAACCGTTGGCTTTGGCGATATGTACATCCAGCCGATTTGGCTGTCCTGGAAAACAGGAGATTTTCAATATGCACTAAACTATGGTGTGTGGGCGCCCACAGGCAGATACAAACCCAATAGTCTGGACAATGGAGGGCATGGCTACTGGTCTCAGAATATCCGGGCCGCCCTAAAATATAAACCTGCACCCAATATCAATCTGAGTATCGCGCCGACATTAGAAATCAATCATTGGCAAAAAAACACCGATTTTAAAGAAGGCAGCCATTTGACTGTAGATGCAGGCGGAAGCTACCTTTTAAACATGCGCGGTGACGAGGTCGGTATCTTTGGGCATTATACGCAGCAAATTTCGGACGACAATGGAACCGAAGGACACCATGCTTCAGATCAGATCGCAGGTATCGGAGCATTTGGCTCTTATTGGATTATTCCCAAAAAGATAGGTGCCATGCTACGTGTGACTCAGAATTTCAGTGCAGAAAATAGATTTGGAGGATTAGCTATCCAAACGGGTGTCAATGTTTTGATTCCCAATAAGCACTGATAGTCAAGGGGGAATTCTATTCCCTTGACTATTCTATTTCATCTATTTTACTAAAAGATAAACCTGACACACCCTTACTAAAAGCAAAAGGGTTCAGCATACTCTGAACCCTTTCTAACTTTTTTACAAATACCCTTTTTTTCTGTTTCTGTGTTTCTTTTTTCGAATAAACCCTATGTCTATTCTTTGCGGGCATTATAATCAAGCACTTATTTTATAATGTGATATCTCCTACTCGAGGAGCTATCTGTCTTGTGCTGCTCTTTAGTATAATAACGCCACCTATCTCCTATTATTGTGCAACTTGTTATTTTTTTTATCCAAAATATTTTTTGTGGTACAGGTCCTTCATCTTGTTGTAACGGTGCGGATGCTCCTTGGTCACATGATATCCCCCACAGTGTTCGCAGCTGTATTCGTACCGTTGTTGTGAGCCTACCGAAGCAGTCTACTCAAAAGGTTATCTACAGTGAGGCCTTTGAGATTGCTTCTCTCCATTTCGTTCCGATTTCAGACAGGTCGGAACGTAGCCCAATGACGGACGAATCTATTTAAGCCCCTCTCCCGCTTTATTTTCTCACCAACAAGATAGACTCAACTTTAGAACTAAACTCCTCACAGAATTCCCATAAACCTCTTGAAATCAAACGTTTCTCCCAAAGATCTTCCGCCACCTCACCGTCACTGCGATATCGCCCAAGCGAGAGAAGCAGTCCTTTATTAATCTTTATACTTAGCTTTCTCTTTAATCACATTTATAAGAGCGGCGACAATTTCACTTTTAGATAAACATTCTTTCTCAGAGTAAATTAAAAAGTCAACTGAGCCACTTTCTTTTGTTAGGATCGTTACATCTGCAAAACCACTTTTCTTAATTAATATATCAATATCTCCAAAGCCACTTTCTTTAATTCTAACTGAGCGATCACCAATCCCTGAATGTTTTATAACGTAATCCGCTTCCAACTTGTTGTTAGTTACTCTAACACTAAAGTCTCCGAATCCAGAATTTTTAAATTGAACAGAAATATTACCGAAACCACTTTCTTTAATTCGAATTGACATATCTCCAATTCCAGAATCTTTGATTATTACAACTTCCTGGCTGAATAACGAACTTGTATTAAATAGAACACACAGTAATATTAATATTTTAATCTTCATAATTCCATTTTAAAAAGCTTGCCCTAATAGTAGTGGTAGCTAAACTAAGATATAGAATATTTCTCTAATCTTACTTAAGTTCCATACTTCTCTATATAATTTAAAAAATATAGTCAGGTTTAAAACCTGTGTTATTATTTAACCGCCTTAACCACCCCCTGGCGCACTCATTTCGTGTCTGATCCTCTGAGAAAATAATGATTTGAAATATAGCAAGTTTCGGATTGTAGGCTTATCGAGCTTTTCTGAAATTTGCAATACGACAAAAAACATGGACAATATAATACAGAAAATAGAAGAAATAGATTGGCTGACCTTTACCGAAGCTATGCACGAGAATGGCTATGCTATTATCCCTGGTTTGGTTTCCGATTCAGATTGTGAAAAGCTGAAGTCTGCATATGATAATCCTCTTCCTTATCGAAAAACGGTAGTAATGGAACGCCATCGTTTTGGAATGGGTGTATACAAATATTTTAACTATCCACTCCCCGAGCTAATCCATAACCTAAGAACGACGATCTACACCAAACTAGCGCCTATCGCTAATGCTTGGTTTAAGGCATTGAACATAGAAACTCAATTTCCGCTGGAACATACAAAACTACTAGAGCTGTGTCATCAGAATGGACAGCAAAAAGCAACCGTGCTGATTTTGAAATATGGCAGGGGTGGCTTCAATACGTTACATCAGGATCTGTATGGGGATGTCTACTTCCCGATCCAGATGGTTTTAATGCTGAACGAACCTGATAAGGACTTTACAGGGGGTGAGTTTGTATTGACGCAACAGGTCCCAAGAGCGCAATCCAAAGCTATCGTCCTAAAACCGAGAAAAGGCGATGTTGTGATTTTTACGACCAACCTTAAACCTGAAAAAGGTATTAGAGGCTACTACCGCGTCAGTATGAAACATGGTGTCAGTGAAGTGAAAACAGGCGAACGCTATGCCTTAGGAATCATTTTTCATGATGCCATCAGCTAACAGATGATACGACACCATGAAATCCCGGACAGGGAGCTGAGGGCAAAAATCAGAAAAGGAAAACTATGCTGGGCTGGTAATATGACGCTGAGAATTTACGGTACATTAAACTGTACTTCAGGCAAGCGGATGAAAAGGGAAAACAGGATATTCTTTGCATCAGAACAGGAAGCATTGAATGCCAATTACCGTCCCTGCGGACGCCGTATGCGAGAGGAATATAAAAAATGGAAATGCAGCAGGGGCCATAGCAAACTGCCATACAGATAAGTTTTAAAAACGTATGTCTCGACAATAACTCCATAAGATTACGGAGCAAATCCCTATAGGTTTACAATACTTCTATAGGCTTAGATTGCAAAACCTTATAACAACATTGGAAAAACATACGGCTCCAGATCAAAACCTTATGGATAAACTGAACTTTCAAATGTATAGGCGACCATGTGGTAGTGGGGCTGGCTAAGTATTTACACACATATATGAGCGACTCTTTATTCAAAGAATTATGTGTAACTTTAAATTTCAAAGAACTAACCCTTAACCAATTATGATTACCGTATTAACAAACCTCAAGAACACCGTCGAACTCCATAATATCCCTCATTTAAATCAAGAAGAGGATGAACAGATCAAACAAAATCTCCTACTGGGACTCGCAGAGATCGAAAACAGCTGTCATTCCAAATACCTCAGTCATGATAAAAAAATGGCACAAAAGTCCTTCCAACTTTTCTACGGTCAATTGGTAAGCCTATTTGATCAGCTTTACCAATTTAAAAATCAGCACATCGATGAGATCATACTCAAGTACCATCAATTATTAACCCGCTTTGAAGAACTCTATCATCAAGACATGGACTTGCAGGCTCCGCTCAGCAAATACCAGATTCAGGTTCTGGGCAATGAAATCAGCAAGAGTTTCCCGACCTTAGAAAAAGCTTTATTAAGAAAAGGGATTGGACAAAACCTGTTATTAGAAATCCAGTCCGCCATCAACGGCCACTTCGGCAGCAAAAGTGTACCTCTGCGCTATCACCATCTTTTATTCTACAACAAGATGTTATCAGAACTCACAAAAATGGCCATCGACACACGTGACAAAGATTGGGAACGTCGTTTTATTGAGACCATAATCAATATTAATTTTAACCATTTGGGATTTTTTAATCGATGTACCGAGCTGATAAACCTTCGGCTCGGTGAACTATCCGAAGAAAACAAAATCCTATGCATTGATGAAAATCAACTGCGTATAAGTCAGGCCTCCAGAGACTCCAGATTATACTTTGACCCTACCCGGGCACGTCTCGCTGATCTACTGATCCAATATGCAGAACAAAGAAAATCCGTTATACCAAAACCTTTAGCGCTAACCGAAGCAAAAACGACTGACGCGCCAGAAACAAATCCAGAAGAAGTTTTTTTAAAGCCCATCGGGATACCGACTCAATTGAATGCCTACCATATCAATCTATTAACGCATTACCTATATCTTGCCGAGGTGTACCCCGAAGATATGAGTAAGCGTGAAATCTGCTCCTATATTTCGGAACATATCCTGACTAAACGCGGGAAATTTGTATCCAAAGAAAGTCTAGAAAAATTTGATAGAGCAAAACTGGAAAGCGGTGCCGGGTACGTTCATGGCCTGTTGACAAAAATGATATTGGCATTAGAACGCGATTTTGACCATCTTTTTGATAAAAAACGCGATTAGTCAAAAAAACAGGGGATTCCCCATCAGCCTTCTCATCTCCATTCATTAAAAAGATCAATATTCAGGCGCAGCATGCCTGGATGACCTTTTATTGCAGGAAACTCTTCTACTCTTATTTCATCTCATTTCTCCCCTTTGCTAAAAGGGAGTTCATTTTAAGGCACTTTAAAACAGGTTCCATACCCAAAAAGTCTCCCCTCCACAATATTCATTTTCGTTTTAGCTTTGAATTAAAACGCACGACAAAAATAAAAGAAATGGCAGGCGTACCTGATCCATGCTGCACCCGTCTTTCCCGACGGGGAGTCCGGTTATCTCCGGTACGTCTGTGGAGGATTTGGGGGAGATAACTGGAGTAAAATAAAATAGGGACGCGGGTACAGCGATACAGTGCAAACAAAACCAGTGGGCAGGACGCGCCAAGGCTGCGCCGCTGAGAACAAGGAGCCTTGGCGGAGCAAATAACAGTATAGAATATCACTTGAGATGAAAAGAGTAGACACAGCATTACAAATCATGACAGCATGGCTCGCCGATCTGCGACTACTGTCTCTATCCGCCTATTGGAGGATGAGGCTGTGCATACTCTTAACTACCAAAGTAGTCTTGAACCTATTCTATCGACAACTAGACGTGTACATTAGGACACGCTTGCTCCGCCAGAGCCTCTTAGCCCAGCAGAGAGTCGTCAACAGAATCTGGTATCGGCTCAAGTTTGCCGTATTCACGGGCAGCCCGGCTGTCCGGCCTCTAGGAGGCTGGCTGACCAAGCTCCCAGAACCTGCTCCGAGGATCGGAACCCCCTCGACCGTATCACTGAGAGGCAAACCCGTGATGCACACCAAACAACAAGATTAAAACACATTTAAAACAATGCGTATGCGTGCTTTAAAAAACAACTGGCTACGTGCCGGTATTACATTATTATTTTTATTGGGTGCTTTCTTTGTGGTGAAGGCGATGTCAGACAATAAGAAAGAACCTAAAATTGTCAAAAAGATGGAAACGGTGATATTCCGTTATCAAGCGCCGACAGGGGTATCAGATCCCTATGACGAGGCCCATATAGAAAACACGGAAAATTGGGTGCAGCTAACACCTGATTGCTCTTCATCAAGTACCCCAAACGCGCCTTGTTCGATTGAAGTGGAACTAGGAAACACTATTGGTGGATTAGGCGATGAGATTGATCCACTCAAGGTTACCATTAAGCCAAAATTTGTAAGTACGGCAAGATATATGGTAGACACTCCTTCTTTAGGTGATAATTACGCGAATCCTGTTAATACGCAAATCCCTTAAAGTTTGTAATCCCGAGCATAGCTCGGGATTACTTTATTTGACAAAACTCCTCAGATCCTCTGGTAATGGCACCACCATCCGGGGATCGTTTGGTTCTAATCGATACTGCTTATCACCGATATTACGCACGATAGCAATATTCCGGCCTTCTTTATTCAGACGTTTAATATCCATCAGACGCATACCACGAAACAACAAGGTCTTTCGGCGCTCCAGTAGAACAATATCCAATGCTTTTTCTTTATTCGAAGCCATAACCGGTACATATACCTTATTATCATCAAACCGGAAACGCAGAAAGTAATTCAGCACATCCATCGTCTCACTAACCTTGCCCGCTCGGGCTAAGCACTCTGCCCTGATCAGGTGTAGTTCATCGGTAGCAATACCTGAAAACATAACATTATTAGCATAACTACCTCTAAAAGTCATATTGCCATTATTTTCTATAAAATAAAAATGCTTTCGTAAATCTGCTTCCTCATAAGACCTAAGCAATAACGTATCTATTGGGGCACCACCGGTCAGGTTGCCCCTGTATGAATTCATTTCCGAATAAAAAACAATATCAGAGTTGTATTTCTGAAAAGTAAAAGTCTGATTGGGATCGACCCCCGTTGTCTTTTTATTAAAATCTATCAAGTTTGACTTAAGTTTTAAAGCCTCCTCTACATGATCCAGTGCATCGGGGTATTGGCGCATGGACAGGTAAGCCCGAGCCAGCAGACTATGGGCAGCGACTTTGGAAGGTAGAGTTGGAATTCTAGACAAATCGGGTAATAGATCCAGAGCTAACTTTGCCTCTTGAATGACCCGATCATACCCCGCCTGTACCGAAGAACGTATGCTAGGCGTATTGAAATCACTATCCTCCTTGAGTACAATGCCTACATCGGCACTAGCTGTAGTAGCATCATAGGCCGGTGAAAAAGTCCAGAGCAACTGTTGGTAGTAATACGCCCTAAAGAATAAGGCTACCCCACGAATATAATCATACTGGGCAGAATTATCTGAGTTCCGCGCTATACGCTGCAAACCTTCCAAACAATAATTAGCAGGATAGATGGGCCTATATGCCGAGGACCAATCGTTAGGATGAATAAAATCTTTCAAATTCCAGATATAAGAACCTTGAAAAACTTCCGGAAGTGCCTCAAAACGCTCTAGCGGCAGGTAATAATCGTCGGACCAATAATCTCCCATAACAGGAGTGGCAGCTACATTCATTGTACCATTTTCATTCAGCAAGGCCTGCAAATGGTCCAGTGAGGTAGGAACTTCGTAAGTGTTATTACCTTTGAAATCTAAAAAATCCCTACAGCCTGAAAAGGCTAATAGTAGAAATATCGCAATGCTGGTATAGAATATCTTTTTCATATCATTTTGTTTCTAAGTGTGCAGGTTAAAACTGTGCACTAAAACCAATGGAATAGGTCTGTGAAGGACGAATACTGTCGTGGTAATCGGGGTCTAGTCCCTTTTTATTCGCCTTCCATAAGATTCCCAAATCTGAGACATTCAGAGAGATACGGGTTGTTTTGGGTATATACCTAGACTTGCCGCGCAATTGGTAAGCCAGATCAATAAACTGCAAACGGATATGATCTGCCTTTTCAATCAGATGCTCGCTATAGAGGTAAATCGCATCCCGATCGGCTACGGTCCTAGGATATATAAATGCAGGGACATCCGTCTTTAATTCGTCTCCTGCCTGCTGCCAGCGCAGCGCATAATCGGAATGCCCTGCTCCACCACTGACGAGCCCGCCATAATTGATGGTCTGCCTGCGGAAGTAATATCCCATACGGTAGATAACATTCCAAGATAGTGTGACATTCTTGTAGGATAGCTTATTAAGCCAGCCACCGGTAAAGGTTGGCACCGATGAGCCCACATAAAGAGCGGTCCCCGTAGAATCGCCACGTAGTCGTGCTTCTGTCCGTATAGCCGGATAATCCTTACTGCGCTGTCCATTCAGGTAGCCCATAGGGTCTCCGTCTTCATCCAGCCCTGCCCATCTGTAGGCAGAAATATTATATAACGGACGCCCCACAATCGGATAAATACGATCTCCCCCAATACTTAATATCGCATCCAATGGTGAGCGAAAAGAACTTTTATCCAAATAATACCTGGATACTTTCGATCGGTTATAATTGATAATCAAAGCACTGTTCCACTGCAAGGCTCGCTGAATAGGCACTACCCGTAATTGTATATCTACACCATTTCCTTCCAGATCAGCAGTATTCATGACCAGTGTCGCTTTTGACCCAAAAGTGGTGTAATCATACTCCCCTGGGCCGTATAGATCAGTGGATTTCTTACGGTAATACTCAACAGAACCTGACAATCGACCTTTCCATGCGCGAAAATCCGCCCCAACATTGGTCTGCTGCACCTGTTCCCAACGGAGCGATGGATTATTGGGCGTACCGATACCCGCGATAGGCAAGGAACCCAACTCAGGTCGGGAGGTACCGTATGCAGCCACAGGAAGTGCAGAACGGCTGAGGTCAACATTGCCGGAATATCCCCAAGTAGCCCGTAGCTTCAGGTAGTCTACAAAACCCGATCTAAAGAAAGGCTCTTTGGAAATTTCGTAGCCCAGCCCCAAGGACCATAGCGGCTTCCACTTGTCATTCGTGCTAAGCCCATAGATATTGGAGCCATCGCGCCGCATACTGCCGCTCACTGAATATCGGTCCTTATAACTGTAAAAAGCATTGGCATACACACTCACAAAACGGTTGACGATATCGGCTTCTATAATAGGTGATGCCGCTATAATCGATGTGCCCGAAGGACGGATCTGGAATCGTGTTATTGGATCAACCGTGACACGGAGTAGCGGGTCCTGGTTATAGCCATAATAGATAGCCCCATTACCATTGGTCTTAACCTCTCGGAGCTCAAAACCAGCTAGAGCATTCAAGCGATGCTCAAGCCAGGTCTTGTTATAATCGGACTGTATACGAAACTGCTGTGAAAATATCCAACGATTCTGCAGACTTAGACGATCCCGTAATGGTACTGGATAAGTAACGATTCCAGAAGTCTCGTTAATCTGAGCATATTTATTGACCATATCACGCATAAAATAACTTTCCCCTTGCTCCAGCTGCTGCCGCCGGTTCTCCTGCCGCTGGTAGTGGTAAGATGCTCTGATCTGCAATCCGGTTACCGGCCGTAGCTCGGCATGGAATACCCCCATCAACTCGCGGGATTTATCGGTAGCTGTCCGTAGGTCCTTTTCTCGTATAGGATAATAACTCCAATCCTGTAGCCGTCCCTTGCCTACGGTATCTAAATACAATGAGTTGTACTTATAGAGGGGCTTCTGTGAGCCGTCTTCATCGAACAATAATCCATAAGGCACCTGTCCCCTAGAACCAAACTGCCGAAGCTCGGTAATAGATGCCACAGCTCCTGTCTTATTCGTACGATCATTGAGCTGGGCATCTATCCCTACCGATAGCCAGCTTCTCACTTTCATGATATTGGATAGGTGCAGATTCATACGACCACTGCTGTTCCGTAAAGGATCTGTCACGCGGTTATAACTGCCGGACAGATTCCAGCTATGTCTACCCGAGCCTCCTCTCAGGCCTAGATAATACTGATTGGTATGCCCTTTTTGGTAGAATGCCCCCTTATATTGCGCTAAGAAATCAGAGTTTTCATATTGCTTGATCAGCGTCTCGGCCTCGGTTTCTGTCAATTCCCCTTTGGCTTTACGATTAAGAATATCGATCACGGGAGTTAGCGCCGGACGGGTAGCACGGTTAATATCCGTATTGAAATTACCCCGCTCATAGAGCATTCGCTCGATTGCAATATAATCCTTATTATCCATGCCCTGTAAAGGAGATAGATCCGGCATGGCAGTAATGGTTGTGCTGGCACGTACATCCACCCCTGTTGGCTGGTTAAACTGGGTGCGCTTGCTGGTAATTACGATCACTCCATTACCTCCGCGTGCACCATAAATGGAAGTGGCCGAGGCATCCTTCAGTATGGTCACCGACTCAATATCGTCGGGATTGATATTATCTATATCACCCTCGTAGACAAAATTGTCCAGTACAATCAACGGATCAAGCGGACCGTTGATTGTGCTATGACCGCGCACCATAATCCCCGTTTTATTCTGCGGGTTACTGTTCTTTTTGCCGAGGTTGAAACTTAATCCATTGGTCAGTCCATCCAGCCGCTGCAGGATGTTGGTCCCATGCTGCAGGCTGAGCAACTCCCGATCGATAACCGCTACGGAGCCATTGACCTCATTGGGCCTGAGGGTCTGGTACCCCGTGTGTACGACAACCTCTTCGATCTGCCGGTTCCCTTTGTGCAATTGTATTTCTATGTTGTGCCCAGGCTCTCGCAGTACATAATACTGTGAAATATAGCCCAGGTGACTAATCAATAAGCTATCAGGGGCAGCAACAAAGAGGCTAAAAAATCCATCCTTATTACAGGTGGCTTTAGTCCCGCTTTTCAAACTCAGCACGATGGCACCGTTTAAAGGGTTATTTTCAGTGTCCGTTACACGGCCAACGATCTCCTGTCCCATACTGATAAAAGACTGGAATAAAAAAACAAAAAATAGATATACGATCTTGTTCATGCCTACTTTTTTTAATAGGTTATAGGTTTCCATAAAG
>JAITLW010000232.1 GCA_031277715.1 Sphingobacterium sp.
GTAAGGTCACAGTAGATGAAATAATACCATTGTTCAAATAAACAGTCTAGAAAAGCTCTATAACATCATCGCCAACTATAGGAAATAGTCTATTGTCTGCTGTCTTTTGGACCATATACAGGCCAGTCCATCTCCCAAAAGCTGGGAGTGTCAACACATTGGAATTTAAATAGAAACAGGGGAGCCGAAATTGCTGTCTTCCTCTTGCATTGATCCTTACCCCCGGGTGAATGTGTCCTACAATATTCAAAATAGTGCTACGTATTCCTGGAATGGGTTCATGCGACAACACAATGGCATCATCCAACTGAAGATAGTCCAAGACCCGTAGAGGGGATTGTTTTAAAATGGTATCGGATAGAAGGTCGTGATTGCCCTTGGTTAAAATAAAATCTATCTCCGAAAACTGCCGTAGGTAAACAACGAAGTCATCCCATTCCAGATTCCATGAAGAATGAAATAAATCCCCCAGAAATACTACTTTCTGGATGGACTCTGTTTCAATTATTTGTCCTAGACGCTCCAGCTCGTCCTGTATTTGCATGGGAGGAACAAAGATTCCTTCCTGTCTAAAGTGCCCTAGCTTGCCGAGGTGCCAGTCTGAAATAACCAACATCTGGTGTTGTGGGATATACAATACTCTTTGGGCTAGTAAATCCAACATTATTCCCTGCCATACTATCCGTTGTTTCATGAGTCAAGTTTTTCCTCCAACTGCAATTTTAATTTTTCTAATCGACTCTGCCAATCTTCGTTGCTATATCTTTCGCGGAAAGACTCTGAAAAAATCGGAAAAGCAAAGGGTGTCAGTTTATCAGGAAAAGCCAAAAGGATTTTGTGTGTGCTAATACGATCGAACGCACGTTGCATCCTCCCCTCTTCCAACTGAAAATCGAAGACCTCGTCGTAGGCTTGACGAAGTAAGAGATTGTGGGGATCATAATCTTCAAACACCGAGAAAAAAAGCCCAGCATTTGCCTGCAGGTGTTTACTTTTCATCTGTTTGCCTGGATAGCCCTGAAAGACCAAACCTGCTATCCCTGCAATATCCCTAAAGCGCCTGCGTGCCATTTCCTGTACATTGATACCTGCTGTAATGTCTTGGTGAAGATGAACGGGGGACAACAATTGAGTAATCAGATTTAAGTCAATAGAAAAAGGTGTAGGAGATAACAACTCAAAACCATATTCATTGCTAGCGATACTGAAACTTATAGGCTGTAGTTTTCCGAGCCTGTAGGCTAATACCTGTGCAACGCCTTCATGGACCAACTTGCCATCAAAGGGATAAACAAAGAGGTGATAACCGTATCGCGTATGGATGTACTCCACGAGAAGTTCGTCCTGCTGGGGAAGTGCGGAACGTCTTTCCTGCTCGTCAAACAAAGGTGCTAAAAACTTCATCTCTGGACTTTTCCCTACCTTGCTGTGGATGTGGGTGAAGCTCTGGCGAATAGCGATCCCTAAATCGGGTGAGATAGAAAAGCGTCCACCCATCCAGGAGGGCACAACTCCTGTCTTGCGACTACTAGGCTTTACAATAGCTTCTAGATTGCGTACCTGGATTAATTCGAGCTGTCTGCCTGAAAACCAAAATACATCACCGGCTTTTAGTCGGGAGATAAAATACTCTTCGATACTGCCTAGGTACTTGCCTGACATAAACTTGACCCGCATCATAACATCTGAGACAATAGCGCCAATACTGAGACGATGCCGCATAGCTAACTTACGACTCTCGACTCTATATAGGCCATCTATCATCACCAACCGATGAAAATCAGGGTAAGCTGATAGCGAGCTACCTCCATATATAAGCATAGCCATACACTGTTCGAACTCTTCACGACTAATACTATCATAACAATGTGTTCCTTTTACCTCTCGAAAAATCACATCTGCATCAAAACCATCCCCTACCGCCAGAGTCGTAAGGTATTGCAAAAGGACATCAAAGCTACGAATGTAGGGAATTCGCTGTTCGACTATTTGATGGGACACGGCATATTTCAACGAATCCCCTTCAATAATTTCAAGGGAGTTTGTAGGGACGTAGTAAATGTAAGATGTCTCATAAGGTCTGTGACCAGAACGCCCTGCACGTTGTAAAAAACGAGCAATCCCCTTTGGTGAACCAATTTGTATAACACAATCAACTGGTCTAAAGTCTACTCCCAAATCTAAACTGCTCGTACATACTACAGCTTTCAACTTTCCTTCATGTAATGCTTGCTCGACCCATTGCCTGATTTCATCACTCAATGATCCATGGTGGATGGCCAATACGCCTGCAAACTCGGGGTAATAGTTGATAATATGTTGATACCATCTTTCAGACTGTGAACGGGTGTTCGTAAAAATCAAGGTGGTACCGAATCGATTCACAATATCGACTACTTTGTCCAGCAACTTGATACCGAGGTGCCCAGCCCAGGGAAACTTTTCTAGACTATCCGGCAAAACCGTTTCAATAACGAGCTTCTTTTGTATATCCGCCTTTACCATAATACCATCATGTCCTTTTCCTAACAGAATTTCCTGTGCCTCGCCAAGATTACCGATAGTAGCGGATACGCCCCATATCTTTAAGTTCGGATTAATGGCCTTCAATCGGCTTAATGCCAACTCGATAAGTACACCACGCTTACTTCCCAATAATTCGTGCCACTCGTCTACAATGACAAACTCGAGATTCTTGAAATAATCTACCGCTCCTTTTGAGGCTAGAATAAGATGGACACTTTCTGGTGTAGTGATCAAAGCCTGCGGAGGGGATTTACGTTGCTTTTGACGGTCAGCAACGGATGTATCTCCGGTACGCAATTCGACCTTGTAATCCAGCTCTAACTCTGCACTAACCAGTTGGGTTGTTTTGTATATTTCTTTGGATAAGGCCCGCAATGGCGTGATCCATAGTGTATGTAATTTAGGTGCCTTAAAACGTTCCTTTTGTTTTAAAAACCGCTTGTCGCCATAATAATGTTGCAGTATACCGAACCATAAGGCAAAGGTCTTTCCGAAGCCCGTTGGTGCATTCAATAGCCCTGACTTTCCTTTGGCAACAGCGCTCCAGGTTTCCTTCTGAAACTTATGCGGTTGCCAACCTTGATTAAAGAACCAGACATCAGCGATTGGATTCATTTCGGGTATTTAGAAGTGTTAATAAATCTTGTTTGGTATTTGCTTCTTGAGCTATTTTATCCCGACGCCATCGTAAAATCCGTGGAAAGCGCAATGCGATACCAGACTTGTGCCGTGTACTCAAACCAATACCTTCGAAGGCTAATTCGAAGACCAATTCAGGTTTTACTTTGCGAACGGGGCCAAACTTTTCAAGTGTATTTCGCTTTATCCATTGGTCAACCTCTGTCAATTCTCTGTCTGTCAAGCCCGAATAAGCTTTGGTAAAGGGAACTAGTACCTCTTCATCCCATACGGCAAAGGTATAATCGGTGAATAGGTTAGCACGGCGCCCATGTCCAGATTGAGCATAAATCAAGACTCCATCGACCGTCATGGGATCTGCTTTCCATTTCCACCAATTGCCTCGCTTACGACCAACTTCATAGGGGCTATCTCTATGCTTGAGCATCAACCCTTCGGCATGATGTTCTCTTGAAGATATTCTGAAAAGTTCGGCTTCCTGCCAGCTTTGAAAGGCCTTAACAGTGGATATCTTTAGTATAGGACTAAGAAAATCGTCTTTCAATAGTTCTTCGAGTAGACGACGACGTTCGTGGAGTGGTAGACCGCGGATATCTTCTCCGTTCCATTCCAACAGATCGTAACAGACCATTACTAACGGGACCTCTTCTAGATTATGTTTGCTGATTTGCTTTCTTCCAATACGGGTCTGCATCAACTGGAAGTCTAATGGATATCCATCTTTCCAGGGAATTATTTCACCGTCCAATACTGTCCCATCTGGAAGAGTTGTATGAAGCACTTGAAATTCAACAAACTTGTCGGTCATCAAATCCTGTCCTCGGCTCCATACAAATACTTCGCCTTGCCGAACAACGATCTGCCCACGTATGCCATCCAACTTGGGTTCTAAAATCCAGTCTTCAATATTTGCATGCTCAAAGAAATTAGGTTCTACGGGATAGGCTAGAAAAAATGGGTACGGTAAAAAGTGTTTTTCCTGGCTAATTTCTTCTTGAAACAAGGTTTCAAAACTCTCTTGAAAAGGATCCCACTTGCCCATGATACGATGTTCGACCACAGGTTCCTCCGTAGTTAGATACCTAGATAGTGCTTTTACAACCAATTTTCGTGACACACCTACTCTAAAATTGCCTGTAAGCAACTTATTGAACAGAAACAGGCTTGTACCACTAAACATAGACCAATAGGATTCGATTACCTCCCGCTGTTGTTCTGTAGATTGTTTCTGTAGCATTATAATATCTTGTACCAAGGGGCGTAGGTAAAAAGGGCGACTGTCATTATCTTTTGTCAAAACAAGCGCTAAAGTCTCTGCTAAATCTCCTACGACATAATAGGATTCCTCTAAAAGCCACAATGGAATACCCGCAACCTGGGCTGCCCACTCCCTCAAATCTGTAGTTTTGATCGGACGTTTAAGTTTGTATCCCATTAATAATGCGATTCCTAATAGTTTCTCCTCTTCCTCAGCAGATTGAAGATAATTATAAATGATTTCTGTTTTTTCAGATGTCTTGGTCGTCGCATCAATCCGTTCAAACAATTCTACAAAGTTCATTCGGCCTCCTCCATTCCATCATTATAAAGGGTTTTTAAAACGAAAGCCTCCAGGGCATAGTTCTCACTTATCCAACGGGAAAAATTATCTTCATAGCCGTGGGTGAGGTATACCTTTTGGGCTCCAGTGCCTATAACAGCGTCATTGAGCTGTCTCCAGTCACAGTGGTCTGATAATGGAAATCCCTTATCTACGGATCTCCGTCTACGTGCTCCACGTAACTGCATCCAACCGCTACACATCGCCTCCCGATAAGGCTTTAGTTTTCTCAGCCAAGGGCTACCATTTGCTGAGGGTGGCGCTATAATAACAGCTCCTTCGATCTTACTCTTTTCCATGTCGGACCGTAGATGTACGCCAGGGAAGCTATAACCTATAGTGGCTAGTGCCTCATTCACATTTGCTACAGCACCATGCAAGTAGATATCGCCTATGGATAGATCCAGATGAGCGAGTATATTCTGAGCCTTTCCGAGGGCGTAACCGTACAGAACTGTGTTATACCCCTGCTGTGCATTGAATCGCCACCACTGGTTGATATCAGCGTAAATACTCGAACTACTAGGGAACTGATAAACCGGTAAACCAAATGTACATTCTGAAATAAAATGATCGCAAGGTACCAACTCGAATGGCTGACTAACGCCATCGGGTTCGATTTTATAATCACCTGTAAAGACCCATACCTCACCCTTGTATGACAATCTAATCTGTGATGAGCCGATAATATGTCCTGCCGGATGAAAGGAAACCTCAACACCATTGATTTCAAATGACTCGCCGTACCCCACTCCCTGAACAGACTGATCAAAGCCGAGCCGTAATCTTAAGATGGGAATGGTATGATGATGGCAAATATAATGTTGCATGCCCCATCGCATGTGATCGCTATGACCATGGGTAATTAAGGCAACTTTTACCGGTCGCCAAGGGTCAATATAAAAATCACCCTGTTTACAATATAATCCATTTTCATTGACCGTGAGTAAGGACATAAACTAGTCGTATTAGCATTCTTCTGTTTCATTATGCTAACAAGCGACCTGCCTTATTGTTTAAAACAAAATATTCCGATAAAATTTATAAATAGCAAATATATGCCTCTAAAAAAGCATTTATTAAGTCATGACAGTAATCTGGATAAAGACTCTTCAGCCGTTGGAGTATGTTTATAAAAAAATCAACTTAACTAAAAATCCCGTTCTGACTGGTTAGAATAAGCGGCAAGCTGTCCGTCACAACGATCGTATTTTCGTGCTGTGCCATATACCCTCCCTTATTACCGACCATGGTCCACAAATCCGGTTGTTCGATTGCATAAGATGAGGTCGTCGAAATGAACGTTTCGATAGCAAGGACTGAATTCTTTTTAAAACGCCGCTGATCGTATCTGTTTTTATAATTGAGTAATTCATCAGGATCTTCATGCAGGCAGTTTCCAATGCCATGTCCGCCGAGGTTTTTGATGACCTTAAAACCTCTTTTGCGGGCTTCAGTATCCATGATATGTCCAATGTCGGAGATTCTAACGCCTCCTTTAATATGACTGATGGCTTTGCGCAAAATGGCGATAGAGGCATCGACCAGGGGCTGATGTTTATTAAAATCATTCCCGACGACGAAAGAAGCGCCATTGTCCGCCCAAAAGCCATTCAGCTCAGCTGAAACATCAATATTCACTAAATTACCTTCCTCTATGACGCGGAGATCTGAGGGAATACCATGACAAAACTCATTATCTACACTGATACAGGTACAACCGGGAAAACCATAGGTCAGATAGGGAGCAGACCGTGCTCCAAACCCTGCTAGGATTTTTGCACCGAAATCATCGAGTTCTTTGGTTGTCATGCCGGGTTGAACATGTTCCTTCATTGCTTTTAACGTGTAGGCGACCGCGTCACTGACACGTTGCATCCCTATTAAATCTTCTTCTTTCTTAATCAGCATTGACTCTATTTGTTTCTATTAATAATATACCTTACAAAAGTACAGCCACCTCTAAATCGGAGATAGTAAAAATCGGACATTTAGAAACTTAGGGAATTTTATTTCGTATTTTTGCATCGGATATGCCGATAAATTTTCTACAAAATATCAAATCATTATCGCTACCTGCGACAGCTATGGCGGATAGTAGGTCTCTGTCAGACAGCAGGATTGAAATTCGTCCTATCTTAGGTATCTACACCTTCTCATGTGTGGATCTAGAGGGAAAGCAACCATTATTTAACGATGGAATACCATCGCTTATTCTGATGCCTAAGAAATCGGATACGGTACTGTTAAAAACGCCTAAAGAGCATCCCCTATTAAGTTCGGCCTGGTTGTGCTGTGGTGTTATTAAAAATGTTCATTGGGAGGTACCTCCCCATCTGGAGTACATCTCGGTAATTCGTTTTAATCCTGCCTTTTTTTACAGTTTTTTCGATATAGCACCGACTGTCTTTGCTTCAAAATCTATTTGCGATCTGAAAGATATTGTAAGTGATAGATGGATGAAAACCTTTGATCTATTTTATGAGAGAAAGACAGTAGAAAGTCGAATTTCTTTCGTTACAGAAGTGTTTTCTCCTTCTTTCAGCGACAACACAAATAGGCCCGATTTTCCACAGCTACTAACCACGGCAATCGAACTGATAGATACGAAACAGGGAAATGTGGCGGTAAACAGCCTGCTCCAACAGATAGGTATAGCCAATAATCCAAAGTGGCTTCATCGGAACTTTGTGAAATATCTGGGAATATCTCCTAAAAAGTACATATCCCTACAGCGTTTTATCTATGCCTATGAGCGGTGTCGAAAAAATAATGCAAGAGACTATTTTGATGTAGCCTTGCATTTAGGATATTATGACTACAACCATTTTCTCAAGGATTTCAAACAGTATATCGGGGCGTCCCCCACTCAATATAAATGGGACTAACAGTGAGTTGGTCAATAGAACACAACATAAATTTTGAAATGATGGAAATCTGGAAAAGCATCTCTTCGCATACCACCGAATACGAAAACCCAATTAGACTATCAAAGGGAGAAATCGTCCAACTGGGTGAGCTAGCGCCTGAAGAGGACTGGAAAGAGTGGATCTGGGCCGAAAATGACAATCAACAAGGTGGATGGGTACCTATTCAGCTTATTGAAACATTAGATGACAGTAAACGAGGTCTTATTTTAGAGGACTATAGCGCTAAAGAACTGAACATCAGC
>JAITLW010000324.1 GCA_031277715.1 Sphingobacterium sp.
GGAGGGTTTCATAGCCCACTTTACAAGCGATTTGGTTTACAGGGAGTACCCGACAACTTCCTTCTAGATCGAACAGGAAAGATTGTGGCCCGAAAGTTAAGGGGAGAAGCTTTGCAAGCTACCTTGAAAGATCTCATAGCTAGAGATTCGCAGTAAATATGTACCAGATCAAAATGGGAAAAGCCAACTCTCATCATACTATTATGTCCCGTCATAACGATTTGAAAACAATAATGTACTTTCAAAAGCAAATTATAAAAGTAACACTACTAGCCGCTTTTTTTCTCTCATGTACTATCTCTGCTGCCCAGATTATTCGTCCCGAACGATTAGACTCGTTGTTCGATCATTTGGAACAATACAATCAAAGTGTTGGTAATATTTCTATTTTTAAAGACGGAAAAGAAGTATACAATCGAAGTTTCGGACAGCGCCATATCGCTGGTCTTTCTTTTGATGAGCATACCAGCTATCAGGTGGGGTCGGTAACAAAACTCGCCACTTCCGTACTTCTTTGGAAAATGGTGGAACAGGGAAAAGTGAGCTTAGACGAACGTTTGAGTACCTATTTCCCTGATATACCCAATGCCCATATGATTACCTTAAATCAGATCTTAAGCCATAATAGTGGTTTGGGAAACTATGTTAATAATGGCACTACCGAGGGGTGGATGATAGAAAAAACATCTGCAGATAGCATCTTGGCCTTCATACACAGCGAAAAACCTCTTTTTGAACCCGGGACAGGTTTCCAATACTCCAATTCCGGATTTTATTTATTAACGAGAATCGTAGAAAAGCTCTACAATAAGACCTATGGCCAGCTCATTGAAGAGGAGATTGCGAAGCCTTTAGAATTAACGGATTTTAAGTCCTTTGATAATTATAATGACAACCGCTTTACTTCTTATGTCTATATCCGTAATTGGGAAGATATGACAGATTTCTACTTTCAGAATATTATTGGAGTAGGTGATATCGTGGCGACACCGAGAGATTTAAACAGATTTATGGAAGGCCTTTTTGCTGGTAAATTGGTTAAGAAAGAAACATTAGAAAAGATGAAAGGGGATAAGGCCAATAATGGATTTGGAAAAGGATTTATGTACATTCCGTACAAGGGAAATACCTTTTTGGGACATGGTGGAGACACACGTGGCACACATACACTTACAGGATATAACGATAAAGACAAGATCACATTTTCTATTGCTATTAATGGGCAGCGTTGGGAACGAAATCAGGTGTATATAGCTAGCTTGTCTACGATATACGAAACCGAACTCCGTCTGGCCGAATTTGAGACCAATGTAATAAAACTTTCCTCACAGCAACTGAGTCAGTATGAAGGGCGATATTTCAATGAAGATGATCCACTAATAATAAACATATTTCAACACGAAGGAGAGCTTTTTGGGCAGGCTGATGGGCAGGATGCATTTCCATTGACCTGTTATAGCAAAGACAAATTTATGTTTGACGGGGCTCAGATTTACATGGATTTTACACCTGCTCAAGACAGTATGTATTACAAACAAGGTTCCGTAAAAATTAATTTCAAACGCCAAAAGACAGAAGCTGGTCAATAAAATCTAGTACATCTGGACCACTGGTAGAATCACTGTCGAGCACCGCGTCCGGCAACAGGCGGATTACTAAACCTCACGAAGCAGAAATTTGGAGAGGCAAGCTGGCTTTCTTTATTATTAGCACAAGAGCCGTATGATTTGAATAACAATAATTGTATACACTGCGTTACTTGTTTAATGTATGATGCCTTCTACTGGAGGGACAAACAATAATGGTTTTATAATTCCTGATGGATTGGATGTAATTCTGAAGAAGTTACAACAGACAAATCCATCTGTAGAGATTGCGGAAGGTAGGATACCAGCAGTGTTTAGTACAGATTGTAATTAGTACATGGTTTGCAATGGCTGTCTTAGCTATTAAAAATTCCTACTAAGTAAACTGAAAAATATGTCAATATAATTTACACCACTTTTGACAGTAGCCTATTGTATCTTAAGGTCATATGTATAGGTTCCTACCTCATTTGTTTTGTCTATTTTTAAGCTCTTTCCGTCAAATGTGTAGTTGTATTGTCCGTTTAATATTAAACCGCCATCAAATTCTAGCGTCCAGGTATTTTCATCATTAAAAGTGATTGACTTTTTATCGAAAGAGTATTTCCCCGATCCCCCAGCAGGGATTCTATTTACGTTCGCCAAACAAGAGTATCTTCCATCTTTCAATTCCACAGTCGTTTGCCCCGTATGAGTACCTGATTCGTAAGCGACGGTGAAGGTACCTTTGAAAGTTCCCTGTTGGATCTGCAAGTCATTCTCCTTCTTACAACCGAATAAAAGCAAAGCAATAATAAACACTGTCGGGAGGGATGCAATTGTTCTCATATCTAAGTTTATAATTTAAGTGTTAATGAGGGGTTATTATATCTAGTTTCATACTTCCAAAGTGTGAGATATGAAGGTGCTTACATTTTCTTCTAAGGTATTCAATATCTCCTTGCAAAGCAAGCGATAATTATTACTTTTGATAGCGCAGTAGGAGAATGTGTTTGGTGTTGAATCGATGAATATTAGCGAGGTAGACGGAAAGGGAAAAGTAGGCTTAGCACTCGAAATTTATGCGCTTGGCTTTACAGATGATTTACAGGACAGGTGTAAGGCTATTTTAAACAATACTGTACCGAAAAAACACGGTCAGGATATCGGCCTGATGGACTCTACATGAACTACGGCCCCAATTACAGCTATGGCGATCATACCATCATTGACAGCGAATAGGTAACTAAGCGTAAGATCTATTTTTACACGCAAGACTCCAACAGCTTCCAGTATCGCTATACCATGATAAGCAAAGAAAACATTTGGAAACTAGATGAAGGACATAGACAGTCCGCAGGCTGGAAAAAGCAGGGGCTATAAAAGTTTTACTTACTATCTATCCAGTAATCTTCGATGGCAGTTAATCTAGCCCAAGTGATAAGACAAATGAGTTGCCAGATGAACCAGAGTTTGATTTATTTCGCACACGAAGCCATCTAACAGGAGCCAGTGGGGAATATAATTGTAACGGCTATACCTTTTCCTATTTTGTTCTCAAAATATATAACACCCCCTATACGTTTGAATAAATCTTTACAAAGAGAGATTCCAAGACCGCTACCATTACTGCTGGTCATTTTCCTGCGTTCCCAGCTTTTTCCGTGGTTAAGGTTCTGAATAGCATGCTCTGCTAGTTCTTCACTTTCATTCAGTATAATGACACCGCATTCTCCACTTTCTTTTTTGACGTGATCCACCGAAATAACACCGTCAGGCCGACCATATTTGATGGCGTTACTGATCACATTTCTAACAACAAAAGTAAAAATAGGTTCGTTTATATTTAAGTATGAGTTTTGATCAATATTATTGAGGACTTTCTTTCCTTGCTTTTTAATATCATAACTGAACAGATTCACTAACTTATCGATCTCCGTATTCAAGTTTAAAACAGCTTTGTTTTCAATACTATCCCGCAGCTGAGATTCCGTCCAAAGTAATACTTCATCGAGCATAACTCTAGATTTCTCAACCTCTTGTCTTAGCGTTTCAAAAAAAGCCTCCAATTCCTGTCTTTCCATCAAACATAAGCTTTCTAATTTTAACAATGATTCCATTGATGCAAAAGGTGCTCTTAGGTCATGAGAAGCTATAGATAACACTTTAGTCTTGAAATTCTCCGCGGCTTTAAGTTCCTCAACATAATTTCTGATATCTATTGACTGTTTAACGAGCTCAGAATTTGCGTCTTCCAGCTTTATTTTTTCAGCTTTCAATACCCTATTCTTTTTTACCAATTGATAGGCTAAAATGAATATTATTGTTTTACTTATGACAATTCCAGCGAGCAGAATATTGATTATAGTTTCGGATTCCAAGGTAGTTACTAAAATAGTTTGATGTATAATTTGAACCCCAAATTTAGATAAAAACTGTGACTGAAAAGACAGTTAATATCATAAAAGCAAAAAACGGATGACATAGCTAAAACGCCCGATACATTGTTTACTTACCACCGTTAGAGGTGTGAGGCTTCCACCTAATACATTTACGACAGAAACCGCTTACAAACTCCTCGTCCGTTATCGAGATCAATTAGGTAATGGCATTCCTTACAAAGGAGCGCCAGTTCGCTGCACTCACTTTATTTAATAAGAGAAGAACGATTGTCAATGTTGAGTTTTTCAAAAATAATCTTTAGATGATACTTCACTGTATTCTCAGAAATAAAAAGAATACTCCCTATTTCCTTATTTGTTTTCCCTTCTCGAATCAGATTTATAATTTCAATATGCCGCTTTTTAAGGTCGTATTTTTCAAGATTCAATGGCATGTTATCATCTCCCTCAAGATGTTCCTTTCTATTAACATACGACTCCAGCCGAGCTCGCATATGCACGACTTCGTTTTCCATAAGTATTCTTCGCTGTTTATTCGACTTTAAAAGTTTAAAGAGAAGAAACAACAACGCACATAATAATACAATGACACCCGTTAGTGCAACTGTCATATTTTTTCTATTCTTTAACGTTATATCATTCCTTTGTTGCAACAGTTCTTTTTCTAAATCATTTAGCTTACCGCTACGATTAGCCGCATCATACTTTCTGCGTTGTTTTGTTACTTCAAGCTGAGCTAAATAAGCGTCTTTATAATTGCCATTGTTTGCGTAAAAATAGATAATAGTTTCTAGCATAGTAATCTTATAAAGATCAATGCCAAATTGTTCAGCATAAGACATCCCTTTCTCATAAGCGGCAAACGCTTTATCTTGCTGCCCCATTAAATTGTAAAGTTCTACTTTTACTTTATACACTATGGGGAGATGTTTGGGATTCTCTTTCTCCAAAAGCATAATACAAAAGTCATAAATAGAATTTGCAACAGAATAATTGCCCTTATGCATTTCCAAATGCCCCCTAATACATTCATAAAAAGCGCGGGTCTCGCCATCAATATGTTTTAATTTTTCGTCTGTGACCTGTTCTAGAAGTGCAGCAAATTCTTCATTTCTTTTAGTATCAAAATAAATAAAAAGCTTTTCAATAAGGATACGGCTGCTCGCTGATTCTGCAAAGTCGGTTTTCCGTCCTACTTTCTCAGCAAGATCTAAATTGATTAGTGCGCCGGTATAATTGTAAAGACTTTTGTAAGTTAATGACCGTAGCAAGTAGGCATGAAATAAGTCATGAGCAGTAGAGCTAGAGCTACCTATTATTCTATCAAGCACCAAAATAGACTGCTCATGTTGGTTTTTATCATTGAGACCTAAAATCTCCATTTTTAAAGAGTCTGAATTGATTTTTTGAGCAAATCCAACAGTAGGAACAAAAAAAGCAAAGAAAGCTATGTAAACAGATAGAAGTCTGCAAAAATTAAACATAAAGAGCTAAATGACTTGATTAATATGTTTTTTGATTAAGATAGATTAACGCGCAAATATAAATAAGATTCATTATTGGTACAGGATTAATTTATAACCTTTCGCTAAATACTACACTAAGGAATTAATCTTCCATTTATACGATCCCTTATTGCGTAATAATAATTTTCTATAGATAAAACAGCACTATTCTCAGGTGATTTATATTGGCTGCCTATTCTATCCCGCGATTCAAGACCATTAGTTCCCTGTTTTTATCCCGCCCTTCCGTCATCGGATACAATACAACTGCATAACTGTTATCCTGAGTCTTGTTAATACTCGATATCACTAAGTTGTTCCGTTTGAGCTCCAAGACTTCCTCCGTCAGCAAATTTTTATATCCTTTTTCTCCTTTACTGTAAAATATTTCCAGTAATACATCATTCTTAGTGGTGAACCAACCATTGCCAAATTCCCCATTAAACCTCGTTACAAAAGTATCTTCTGCTATTTTAGTAGGTCGCCAGGTATTAAAAAACGGGTCCTTTATATCAATAAGGTCCATGCGTGAATTTTCACCATTTTCATATACAATCTCCATACTGATTTTTCCTTTATCCTGTACAAGCAGATAGGAGCTTTTGTCAAAAGATAAACTCAGGGTCTGCAAAATGGATTTCGAACTGGTTTTAAATCTCCGTTGCCTGATTTCATTGCCTTTCTCATCTATTTGTCGGTGCAACCAACTATTTCCTTCTTTCGTAAGCAAGTGGATTTCGTTGTTTTCAATAAAGATCTTGTTGTTTCTTGGAAGCTGTACCTTAATATTATGCTTCTTTTTTAGCTCACCGTTCTTAAATTCGATTGCCAGCATTTTATCCGGTTTGGTGTCAGACCAAAAATCAATATCATAAAAAATCGAAAACTGGTTTGAAACTCCGATAAATTCACCGACAAAAGGTCTATTCCCTTTCGGTAAATCTATATTTTCCCTATTGAAAACAGGGATGCTGATTTCAAGTTCCTTGTCAGGATGGTATGGGACAAGTGAAATATAATTTTCTCCGTCTGGATTTAAAAACTGTGTGGGAAGGATTCCGTCTTCTTCCACAAAACTCTCTATAGATCCATCTATGCTTACGGCAGTGTAGACCAAATTATAAGACTCATTTTCTTTGTACACATAATTGGTCAAAAGGCTTTGTGTACCAAAGGAAATACTGTCTTTAGCGGAGATTTCGACTTCTGTAAGCAACGTTGTTATTACTCCAACGTTTGTCTTTTCGACCGTTGTATCAAATGGATCTATCTTGTCAATGTTTTTCATTTTAACTTACCAATATGTTTCCAATGTATTTAATTAATAATTGTATTGCAATATTTTTTCAATATATCCTTCACAAGTTTGCCCCATGCCGTCTTGCAGAGCCCTATCCATAAACGCAAAGTCCGCTATACATCAGGGTATAGCGGACTTCAAAAATTATAACTCCTAGTATGAAAAGTATAGTTAGAATGCCTAACGTTTCAAAAACTCCTTCAGAGTCTCCAAGGATATCTAAGAAATCTATGGCCGAGCATATTGGAATCAGCACCAGGGCTACACTATTTCCATTAATAATCGGGTACGATCATATGGTGATTCCCAAAACCTTCTGATTTTTGTCTCCAAATGAGTGTCCTTTGTTAAAGATTCATCATAAGAATCCTCAGGAAATAAATTGACATTATTCGATTGAATTGAAATTGAAAAGCGATTCATTTGATCACTAAAATATCCATCTTTTTGTAAATCACGCAAGACATCCAAAAACAATAAATCAAGAGCCCTAAAATCAATTTCAGTTTTAATATTTGTCAAAATTTCATCAAGGGGAATAGCCTGTTTATAATCCATTTTCTCAGGAGCCCACAGTTCATCATAATCTATCGTTTCTTCTTCTGTTTTTAATTTAAATGTATGAAGACTTCCTGCATACAAATTATATAAATTACGCGCTCTATCTTTCGCGATAACTACACCATATATGTTATCCTTATTGTTCGAAACAGTTGCTTTCAATTGACTAAAGCTCTCTGTAAAAGTTTTTTTTAGGATAGTTTTATAATCTTGAATACTTTCATAAACGGAATTAACCTGCTGAATTATTTCAAACTTATTAGAGTCTAAAGCCTCAACAGCTTGAAGCAACATTTCAGAAAAAGTCATTTTCAGATCAATCAAATGATCATCTTCTATTAAAAACAACTTCTGATTTTCAGTATGTGCAACAATTAGATTTTCATTGTATGCATCACCTATTGCAATGTAATCAGCAAACCCTAATTCCCAGATCATTTCATTTTGCTCCACAAAGTCATCTTCCTCATTAAAAATTCCCCCAAATAAATTATCATTGAAGCCAAAAATGTTGAGATAGGATGTAAAAAAGCCAGGTATATTCTTTTCCAAATTCTCATTCAACGCTTTAATTTTATCTAAATCAAGTCCTTTTCCGTTTTCAAACCTGTTAATTTGTACCAATTGATCTATTATCTTCTGCATGACTTACATTTTATTGATTTTTCTTTTCAAATTAAAGCTTTTCAAGCTTTAAAATCACTCCCGATTAACAGTGATTTTATCCTGATTACCGTCTATAACGGAGGTCATTGGGCACTTTCCCTTAAACTGCTTAAGCTTTTGTTATATAACCGTATTACAGCAAAATGGCCGGACAACGGATATACAAAATGGAACTTAGAACACTGATCCCTCTCAAGAAAAAAGGACTTAGTAACCGTAAGGTTGCCCAGATGATCCGCATTTAGAAGGTAAGGAATAATACAATAGAAACCATCTGTAGCAACAAACTATTTAATTATAGGGCACACACTTGGTGAAGGGAAGATTATTTAGAAGCTCTATTCTTTGCTATAAATATTACGTATGGAATCGACTTGTTTAACAAATTTTTCATTCCAGTTTTCTCCGCATTTATTTGAAAGATATATTTTTACCACAGCATTGTATCGATACATTCCAGGAGTTATAATTCCAATATTAGTGGTAATAATTCCATAGCTTTTATATAAAGAATCAATGGCATTGTACTCTTCGTCGCAAGAATAATAATACTGGCCAGCATATAGCAGTTGAATTTTTCCATTCTGAAGATCATTTATTGCCTTAAAATAGTTAAAATCATCATATAAGCCAAAGCAAAAGATGAACATTTTAATCAGGTAGTAGCTAGAGAAAATAATGAATACTATTGAAGTTGAAATAACCATTCTATGAGATTTTGAAATCTTATAAAAAGGGATTAACCCGATCAATATTCCTAAGAAAAATAATATGGGAATCATCTTCCAATCTTTCAGGTTTGTATTTTTAATCTCTTCCCAAAAATATTCGAAATCGCTACCAATATTAGAAAATTCCAAGATTAGCATTATAATTAACAACACCAAAGCTAATACCGGCAGGACCACTAATTTCCTCTTCATAAATTCTTAGCTAATTATTTTACTAATCCATCAGAAGCTCTCAATCCAGTATCTCTTCATACATCAATACATTGTCATGTTTTGATACACTAATTGTTACGAGCGTCGGTGTGATTCCCTTTCCATTCGGTTGATAGACCGTATAGATATAACGATCCTCCAGCATATAGTTTACCTTCAGCGTATCACCTTCATACCTGTCCTCTACCAATTCTGGCAGATATAAGTCGGTGCCTCTATCATAGCTAGTCCATGCTCTTTGATTGATGAATGACCGTTTATCTCTGTCCGAAATAGAAAGCTTCAATGAATGACTATAATCGTTAAATCCACCACTTGTATTAGATAGAATCTCAAAGTCATCCTGCAACACAATGTTATGCTTACTTAATAACTCATTCGCATCGGATTTGGAGAAAAATGAATCCTCAAAAACGAAGAATATAGCCACTGATATAAACGCCAGTATCAAAACCGAAGAAACAATCGTTGCTGCCGCTTTATGCCCTTTTTTCTTTAGAACCCAATAGATACCAAATATGATTAGGCCAATCAAAGTGATCGTAGGCGCGAATATTATAAGGTAAAAAAAGAAAGCATCTATCATGTTTAATGTTAATTCATGCTCTAATATATCCAATATTTAATAGCATCACAATAGGAGAGAAGAGCTATTCCTCTTTCCCTGCTTTAAATCCGACCTGTCTATGTTCAGGTATAGTAGGCTTTTGCACTTTTTCTTCTAAGTGATCTATATAGCTAAACCTACACCCCTCATTTCACGTTAGTAAGAATGAGGGGGGGAGCTCTCCTCTGCCATATGGTTTCATCTCAAATACAGAGGAAATATGAGTTCGATATTCTTGTCATGCCCATCTTGCTTTTTAGACATTTTTTCTACAGCTAGTTTTACTTCTGCAAGCTCCAGATGTATCTACGCTGTATCATTTAGAAACTGACGCATCTTAGTAAAGATCCGCATGATCTGGATATTGACTGAGATCGCTTGCTTACTGTTAAGAACACTAGATAGCATCAATACTCCGTGTTCAGTAAAAACATTCGGTTCTTTTCGTCGACCTCCCCAACTTGATGTCACAAATTGTGATTTCAAGTTTTTCCATTCGTTAGTCGTTAATTGAAACATAAATTCCGCAGGAATCCATTTCTTCCCAAAAAAATAAGCTAGAAATGAACTCTGAAGGAAAGCGATCCAAATTTCTGCTAACTGCTTGATTTAGGACGCGTGTCTCCACTCCATAGAGTTCCGCAAGGTCACTATCGAGCACCGTGTCCGACTACTGGCGGATCACCTTTTGCCCGCGAAAGACATATATCCTATTCATGAGTACCTCATCGGGCAGGCTCGTTTGTACCGTATTGTTAGCAAGCTGTTCCATAATCTAGTTATTTGGTCATACCAAGATACAGATTAAAAATCATTTAAACTAAAAATATTAGTATTTTAATAACACGGCTCTCATCTCCGTAAAGATAGATATGACGTAGATACTTATTTCGATAATTTGATTACTTTTTAGAACGGATAAAAACTCTATCTTTAATCTATGTTCCTCTTATCCTATATTCGATCACCAGTTTATGTACTTAGTCAGTAGTATGACAAACTAGTGGATAGTAGTTCATTTAAATAAAGAGATTAATGAAAAAATCTATTGTAATCATCCTTACTGTCATTTCACTTGTTTTGTCCTTACAATCAAGTTTTGCTCAGGAGATAACTGTAGGCGAACATCGAATTAACAACTCAATTTATAAAGTGGCATTAAGCTCCGATAATTTAAGATTAATAATTGAACTTAAGAATAAACCTTTCATCCCAGACAATAAAGAGATTATAGATGGTTTGTATTCCTATGATATCGGTGTCTATGCTACAAACCGAACAGCATGGAAGCAATTAGTTTTAAATACTTTGCCAAAAGAAAAAGTGGATAGTCTTAAACAGCGAAAAGAAAAAATAAGCATTTATTTTACAGCTAAACCGACTGGCGAAATGTATTTTAAATCCTATATATTACCTCACAATACAATATTGACGGTGCAAGATTTATCCAATATGGACAGAAAACTTACGAATGATTTCAAGTTTGACTTTAAAAGTCCAAAAAAACAGACATTTACAACTATCATTTGTAATGATGGATTGGAATTTGGATTTTAGCAAATTGTAGTTTGTTAAAAGTACCAATTCAAGATACCGAAAACCGATATATTATCTTAGGAACAGTTTATCATAGAGTTTCGGATTCTGAAAAAGCACAAACTTTTGTATACAAACTTGTCGACAGCATCCTTCTGACGCAAATAAAGAAATATTTACCCTTTAAGTAGAAATAGCTAGGCAATACTGTCACTCTCGCAAAATATGGTATAACTACAGATTTAACTAATGATGAAATATATGTCAATCAACAAGAGAGGTCATCAACGGCTCTCAGTCGCGGTACGAAATGTCCTTAGTAAGTTTTTGTTATTCTTACTACCGATAAGCACTTATGGACAGCAGAAAATCTTTATAGTAGATTTGGATAAAGATCAGTCTGCTGCAAACTTTGATGCCACTCATTTTAAGATGTCAGCGTCATCACTATATGGTATAGACAAGACTGTTGAGTTGTTTAATATACTACCGAAGGCAAAAGAACATTTTCATACCAAAGAGCTCATCGTATTTTCGATCCTTCCAGATTTCAGTAATAAAGGAGAATGGGTTTCTTTAGATAGTATTGGACCGTACGGTGAGATTAGCTTTCAGGAACTCGTGAGAATGAAAGACAGGAACCTTTCTATCGATCGAGAAGCTCCATATTTTACCCGATATGGAAATGAAGTTATGCTCGGTATTCGACGAGATGGTAAGATAAAGGTTGGTAAGCAATGTCTTTTACAGTTTTTCGCGATACGCAATTATCCAGAGCAATTCAACCGTCCTTTAGGTACTATTGACATTAGTCAGAGAGAGTTCACAATCGCACAATTTCAGAAAGAGTATGAGTCACATTATCCTCAGGACGGCTTCCCTTTACGCCCTGGCGATATCTCTTTGAATTTTGAGCCCTTACGCATGAAACGGGAGTTTTTATCCCAAAAAACTACTTACAAGGCAGAACCCGCTTATCAGTTTTGGACACTGTACGATTGGAGTACCATGGATGGCTATGAGATTGAGCGCGGTATAGATCGTTTTGTTTACGTACCTAATAAAGGTATAGTTGGAGGGTCTTATGACTTTTATTTTTATTACAACAGAGAAAAACTAGGCCTTAGCTTCGGTGTTTTTATGAACAATATATTTAAGGAAAGAGTCATGTTGGGAGAAGAAGTTCAATTATCAAAGAGAAAACATAAGTAACGAGGGTCGGTAAACTACGAAGTCCGATATACATCAAAGTATATCGGACTTCTAGACTCAGCACTTCTAGCAGGGGGTCAAGAATACTCTAGTTCTAATCCTTGTCAGGTGCGAATACCCGTACAAACTCCCTGTCAGCCTCAGCTTAAGAAGATAGAATAGATGCTGTTCCATATTGCATAGCAGAGCTAAATTATGTAAGTTTAACGACTGAAAACAACGAACTAATCATTATGAGTAAAGTCTCCATTCGTTTTTTTGATGACCGTGAGGTACGTGCTATTTGGGATGACGAGCAGAGCAAATGGTGGTTTTCCATATTAGATATCGTCGCCGTGCTGACCGATCAGGATGACTACAACAAAACCCGGAATTATTGGAAATATCTCAAAGCCAAGTTAAAGAAGGAAAATAGCCAGTTGGTTAGTGCCACTACCCAACTGAAATTATTAGCGGCAGATGGTAAGCTATATAAATCAGATGTATTAGACTATGATGGTATTATAGCATTGGGTAAGACCTTTCCCGCGGTGAAAGCAAACCGATTTATAGAATGGTTCACCTATAGCGATGAGACCGTAGATGGCAAGAGTAAAAGTAAAGCCTATGCTTTATTCGAAAGCTCCTTTATCGATAGTATAGAAGTCGGCACTATCAAAGGTCTACAGCAGATACACGCCTATTTATTCGGCGGTCTATATGACTTTGCAGGACAGATTCGTACCAAGAATATTGCCAAAGGAGGATTTCAGTTTGCAATGGCACAGTTTCTACCAGACACCTTAAAAAGTATAGAAGCCATGGCCGAACATACATTCGATCAAATCGTGGACAAGTACATAGAAATGAACATTGCTCACCCATTTATGGAAGGCAATGGACGAAGTACCCGCATATGGCTAGACCTCATGTTCAAGCGAGAATTGAAAAAATGTGTAGATTGGAGTCAGATTGCTAAAAATGATTATCATCATGCCATGGTAAGGAGTGTAATAGATAGCCAACCACTGAAAACAGCTTTGCTCAATGCGCTGACAGACGATATTTACAGCCGAGAGATGTTTATGAAGGGAATTGACTATTCCTATTATTATGAAGAGAATTAACGATGTGTAAACCTTATTGCCTTCTTCATTGGACTACGTTTAATATCAAGATAAACGCATGATCGCCCTTTACAGTGTATGCTGTGCTACCATCGAAACCTTTTCTGTAGCCATGTCCCAGATATTTCAAATAGGGTTGAATACCTTTCGACTTCAATCGATTTCAGGGCATCGAAGCTATAGAACCTGTCTTTAAAAAAGGAGCTGTAGCTCACGGCAATACCAGTGCTACTGATTACAGTTGTTAGTTTGAGGCTATAGTACAGATATTAACCACAAACCATTTGCATTAAATTTACTTACGTAGTACTTGTTTTAAATCATTTTACTGCAATAAGATGTTTTTTACTGCATCTGTTATAAAGAACTGAATAGTATAAATATTAATAATATTGGGCTAATTAAATTTTCGATACCACTTCAAAATCAAGAGACCTTATCCTGATATAGGAAAGGAGCAATACTCTGAAAATTCTAAAAATCATTATCGAACGCAGCGGAGACATGTTCAGCGCCTATGCAGAGAATGCCGAAAGCATCAGCTACAACATTACTCATCCGGGCTCAAAAAGCCCCGTCAGCTTCAGTTTAAGAAGCGGGAATGCATTCGTAGGCCAAGGAGATCATCTTACTTTCTTATCCATCTTGTTTTGAGTATAAGAAAACATTACTTTTGTTTGATTATAAACCGTTGATTTTTAATTCTATATGAATACTCCCATTTCAGAAGATAAATACGTTGAGTTCAAGAGTTCCTTTAATGATGCTGTGATAGAGTCATTGACTGCTTTTGCCAATACCTTAGGAGGAAAAGTATATGTTGGGCTTTCAGACAAAGGAAAGGCTGTAAAGGGATTTCAATTGGGGACAGAAACGTTACAGAAATGGATTAATGAAGTCAAGAATAAGACACAACCCAGTGTAATCCCCGATGCTAATATTGTAGAGATAGACGGTGTCAAAATAGTCGAATTGATAATTAAAGAGCTCCCCATAAAACCTGTTTCGTTTAAAGGGAGATATTACAAGCGGATTAATAATTCTAATCACCTGATGACACTTTCCGAAATATCCAATATGCATTTGCGTTCATTTCAGAGCAGTTGGGACAGCTATATCAATCCTGATAGGAGCATCAGCGAGATATCATTAGAGAAGGTCAATCAGTTTATAGCAAACTGTAATACGGACAGACAGTATCCTATAATGGATGATCCTTTAACTGTGCTTAGCAAGTATGAGCTCATAAAGGAAGGGCAAGTCACCAATGCATGCTATCTATTGTTTGCCCAAAATGACGTATTTCAAGCCACTGTCGAACTGGGGCGTTTTTCAACACCAACAAGTATAAAGGATGGGCTCACTGTTCGGTCAGATCTGTTTACAGAAGTTGAACTAATATTAGAGTTTATTCGCAAGCATATCAACAAGAGTTATATCATAACTGGGGATCCTAAGAGAGAAGAGCGGTGGCAGTACCCGATGGATGCTATTCGTGAGATCGTTATCAATATGATTGTACATCGGGACTATATGGATTCAGGCGATTCTGTCATCAAAGTTTACGACAACTCAATAGAATTCTTCAATCCCGGTAGATTGGCCGATAACATTACCGTAGATCAACTACTCAGCGGAGCATATTCATCATGGGCCCGAAATAAGCGGGTTTCCGCTACATTTAAAGAAGCACATTTTATAGAGAAGTACGGATCAGGTATAAAGCGTATCAGCGAGGGTTTTGCATCATATGGTTTAGTTCCTCCCGTCTTTGAAAATTTTCAAAACGGATTTAAGGTTGTTGTTTATTCAAATCAACTCTCAGAAGCTGTAAGTGAGGGAGTAAGTGGCGGAGTAAGTGGCGGAGTAAGTGATTTACTTGAATTTATAAAGTTGAATCCTGGAAAGAAAACATTATATTTTGTAGATCATATGAACATCCCGCAGCGAACAATAGAACGCTGGCTTAAAAGCCTAAGAGATGATCATAAAATCGAGTTTCGCGGAGCTCCAAAAAGTGGAGGATATTGGGCTAATTAAGTTTTCGATACCACTGCAAAGCCAAGAGACTTTATCGTGATATAGGAAAGGAGCAATACTATGAAAATTCTAAAAATCATTATCGAACGCAACGAAGACATGTTCAGTGCCTATGCAGAGAATGCCGAAGGCATCTATGGAGGCGGTGATACCGTCGAGGAGGCCCAGCAATCCATCTTAGATGCAATAGCGGTCATTACAGAGGAGTTCACCGCCGAGAATATACCATCTATTCTCAAAGGCAGGTACGATATCGTGTACCATTTCGATGCAGAGAGCTTTCTTAACTAAATACAAAGGCATCTTCACCAATGCCGCTTTGGAGAAGATTACAAGTGTCAATCAGCGTCAGCTGCAACATTCTCATCGGGATTGAAAAAGCCCCGCCAGTCTCAGCTTAAGAAGATAGAATAGATATTACTAATCGTTAAATCCAGCACTTGTATTAGCTACATCCGTTTATAGTCGTTTATAAACGACTATAAACGCTTAATATACGGCTAATAATTTTAGTTTATGGAGGTTTGCTTTATGAATTAACATACTATTTCAAAGTAAACTTCCATATTATGCAGAGACGAATTAAGGCTAAGAACAAAACGAGTAGGTACATCGAAATCTTGACAGACTTTGGCTGGAAATACTATTTCGGCCGAGAGGAAAACAAAATCAACCTCATCAATTTTTTAAACAGGCTATTGGAGGGCGAGCATGTTATTGCAGACCTACATTATGCTAATGTCGAGGAGGGAGGCGAGCATAGCGGTGAGCGCAAGGTTGTCTTTGATCTACGCTGTATAGGAGAGGGTGGTAAGCACTTCCTGGTGGAGATGCAGTTACAGAACCAGGACTTCTTTTTCGACCGTGCCGTCACCTATACCTCACGCACCATCAGTCGACTAGCCAAGAAAGGTGCAGATGGCAATGGTTACGAATTGCCACCAGTATACTTTGTAGCAGTTCTGGGCTTTCAGTTGGACAAGGCCAATTATGAAAAATACTACTACAGCGCCAAGATCGTAGACCAGTTTGATAATGAACTATTGTACGACAAGCTCAGTTACAAGATGCTTGTCCTTCCCAATTTCAACAAGTCATTGACCAACCTATCTACTATTATGGATCAATGGATGTATTTGATGAAGCATCTCAATGAGAATGAAGAACTACCTAACTATTTGGACAAAAGAATATTCTCTCGTATATTTGAGGTAGGAGAGGTGGCAAACTTATCGCCTGCAGAACAGATGGCATACATATCGAGCATAGATCGCAAACGTGATTATAATAATACCATAGCTTATGCAAAAAAAGAGGCAATGGCTGAGGGCGAACGTAAAAAGGCCCTTGAGACTGCTCTGAATCTGAAGAATATGGACATGCCTTTCGACAAAATAGCGAAAGCTACTGGCCTCAGTGTCGAAGAAATAGAGCTCTTGAAATAGATTCTTTCAACGTTATAAAATACAAAAGCTAGACCTCAGGTCTAGCTTTTTGCTTTTACTTATTTTTTTGTAGGCAGCACCCCTTACTCGTAGTGTTTAGCGTCTCCGCCAGTATTATGCACAACGTAAATAGGGCATAGAGATTTGCGATGCTACATAATAAGATTCTTTAGCTCTTTATCATCCCATTCAAAGAAAAACTCGTTGTTATTTATCTCAATCTTCATCAGAAATTTATCCGCATTTTTTGCGTAAGGGATATTAATGTACCCCTCGTAATCCGAATTCGTAAAAATGGTATTTAATTTAATATAACCACTTTGGAGTGTATTCAGTTTTTGCACCTGTTGCGCCCTAAGGTTATCCATGTTCTGTTTGGCTATTTGCGCTGCCATAAACACTTTCCCGCCATCGAATGAGCGTCCCGAGACATTTGTAGACGCATATGCACTCCCTGAGCTATACCCGGCATTAGCATATAAGTTATTTCCAAAGAAACCATAATTTAGTGAACGGCCATTTGCTGTGACATAGGTGTTAGAATTGGCCGAGATATAAGAATACCCTGCAGATATCGCCGCTATTCCATCGACTAGACCTGTGTAAAATCTTTCATTGCTTTGAGCCCTTTTTACGTTGTTTAGATACTTCTTATAGTCAATCACCAATGCGTTAAAGTGTTTTCCCTTGATACCATATTGCGCAAATATTTTGGCAGGATCTACGAGTATATCCTTTTTATTGTAATTCTGTACTATGATCTGCGGTTGGAAATGAGCGCCATACGTTTGGTCATATTGTAGCTTCACAGCTAGTACAATTCCTTTGTATGCATACTTTAAAACAGGAAATCCCTCATGGTAGAACACATAATATTCTCTCGAAGGTGTTTGACTGACAAAAGCATCCACATTTTGAAAGACACCCTTTTGAGTAGTATCTATACTTACACTCTCAAAGTTAAAGTATTTGCTATTTGCGCTGGATATCTGTAAAGGCATCCCTAGGTCTATTTTCTCAAACTCCAGCGAGAAATTTAAATGCTCTCCGGTTTCATTAAACATATGCACCTTCTCATCGAGAGGCAAGTTGTAACTAGTGATCATTTCTTTCGGCTTATCTCCCTGCATAATTTTGATATCTTCAGAACCGTTAAATCTTAGATTGGATATCGTGTTATAGGTAAAATGAACTACCGTACTGAAATCATATTGATCTACCTGTTTTATGACAAGTTCAGGAGTTGACTCATTCTTAAATTCTAAGTAATTATATTGAGAAAAAGTGGGAGTCGCCAGCAATATGAAAGACATAAAGAGAAATGCTATCGAGTGTATCTTTCTCACTTTAGGGAATAAATATGCTATTAAAAGTTTCATTAAGAGTTAATATCTTGATTTTCGTGGTTGCATACAAACTTACATAAAAAGCCTAATATACGTCAAGGTATTTGGACATTCCATCCCAATCCTAAACCCTGGCACGGGCGAATGCCCGTACAAACTCTCCGTCCGCTATCGAGCCATCCTCATTCAGTATCCCTGGGTACACACCGTCTCTCAGTCCCACCTGCCATATCGCCGAGCCTGACGGATCCTTCGCCCGTCAATCGAGGAGGGGAGTACCCCGTGTCTCCTTGCTACAGGCATACCGTACAGCCTGCCCATACCGCCGAAATGATGCGTAGATACTTTTGTTATTAAGAGCACAATTATAAACTAAAATTAATTACAGCAACCTCTCAGCGATATCCGTCTCCCCAACCACTGCACCACCTTTTAGGTACATCTTTCGCTCGCCACTGCCATGATCCGTGATGATATCAAAGTGTCCGTTACAGTTCCTCATACGGAATAGCAACACTCTACTACCAGCCATAAACCCCTCGCGACGCGTCACGTCAAATACAAACTTAGAACAGCTATGCCTAAATATACACTTACATCTCCTGTCCCGAGGGATGATAAGCCAATAGACCTTAATAACAGCTAGCAGGAGATATCTCACGGCCTTGAGAATACCACCATCTGTCTGGCTGTTGTATAACCGGGTTTTCCGCCAAGACCAAAACAGCCGTCATCAGGATTCACATACGTTGTCACACTTTCCAGCCTTACGTAGCTCCAGCCTTCTGAGGCTCCTTGGTTGATCAATATCTCCAACTGTTTTGCGACCTGATCCGATGTGCCATTTCTAGGGTCTATTGTTGCGACAAATGGTACCTACTATCTCTGCATAACCCCGAACAAGTTGGTTCCCCGATTTTCGAATTAGTTTAGATATACTTTTGTTTATATCAACCGCCATTCCACCATCAGGAAATTATCCGTGGTAAATCCTACCTCTAGGGCCGCAGCGAGCCATTTGCTTTGGGTTGATTGGATAGCGTCCTTTTTGCTGCGTTTAGATTCCGCAAAGATGATGTTATCATCCTTCCATGCAACTACATCCCAGCATCCTCCAAATCTATTATCGTTTTCTCTGGCTATCAGTTGCAATAGCATATTTACCATTTTATGGTCGATAGGGGCATGCACCTGACTTTTGTAATCCTTATCAATCCATTCCGAAAGATAGATCGGAGAGAGCCTTGGTTTACCATACGTTTCCACCCATCTAGCATCCCATCCACTATCTCTGAAACTATTTAAGATAGCCATTTCTGCAAACATGGGATTACCCTTATAGTTCACAATTGGCTTCCCTCCAAATGTATAGCACAATGGTGTTCCGTCCCATTTCATAAAATCAACTTTACATTTAGGAATTATAATCGACTGCCCGTTGATCTCAAATATTTCAGATGCATTGGGCGATAGGTTTTCGGGATAAATCATCATAAAAGGCTATTTCTTGATAGTGGCTAATATATTGAATGTCTTGCTACGCTACAATAGGCAATATGTATCTTTTTTCTAATAGCTGTAATTCACTATAAGTTCTGGTTCATAAAAATTGATAAAAGATTTTACATAATTTACAGTTCTCTTGAGATCACTATCCAGTATTTCTTGGTATATATCATTATAAGAGATTACGATTCCCTCTTTCACTTCTTTTAAATGAGTAAGACGATTTCTAAAATCCCTTAGCCTTAACAGGTTCTTCATTTTTATTGGATGTTTTATGGCAAAATCCTTACCGGAGGATAAGCTAACCGCTTTCAGTTTCTTTTCAAAAGGAAGCCGTTCTATTTCTTTTTTACTCAATAGTTTTCCGTTCTTCTCTATTTGTATGTCTTTATGATCGGGGAGCATTTGATTAAGAAAAGCATCGCATGCGGTATATGCAAATAATATACATATACTGGTCACCTTAAAAACATAGCTATAAGACATAGATACAGAGTAATCGCTATCTGTCTCGGACAATGACTCCTCCATTCTTTTATAAGCCTCCTGTATTTGCATTGCAGTGTCGTTAGCTATAGAAAAGTAGAATGTGACTGGATTGGGCTCTAATAACAGGAATCGTTTATTCCTAAACGTTAGCTTATCTACTCCATATAGCATACCGTTATTAGCATGCAGGAAAAAGTATTCTTTATCATCGAAAGCCGTATCGTAATCTACATTGTTAATATCTGATTTGTTCCAGTTGATGTTGTGATCACCGTCAGGATTGAATGAAGCCCCTTTGTGTGTTATTTTAGTTCCTTTCTTCATATTGGGTTTATTAACTGTAAAACCACAATTTAATGATAAACCACTGTGAAATAAAAGCCTATATAGAATATTTAGAATAATAATTTTGAAATACAGTAGTAAATGTACTACCTTTGTGTTGTGGAGTTCGAAATGTGATTGGTGGTTTAAGGCATAAATTATCCAGACACATTTAAAACTTTTTCGTTATGAAATCAAGTGAGTTCCACAGATTATTGCGAAACAATGGCTGGATCCATATCCGTACCAGAGGATCTCATTACATTTATGAGAAGGGTGGGAAGACCTATCCAGTTCCTTATCATGGTAGCAAAGAGATAGGAGAGGGCCTTCGCAAGAAAATCATGAAGGATCTGGGGCTTTAATTAGCTCCCGATCCCCGTGATATAGGAAAGGAGCAATATTATGAAAATTCTAAAAATCATTATCGAACGTAGCGAAGACATGTTCAGCGCCTACGCCGAGAATGCCGAAGGCATCTATGGAGGCGGTGATACCGTCGAGGAGGCCAAGCAATCCATCTTAGATGCAATAGCTATCATTACCGAGGAGTTTACTCCCGACAATATACCGTCTATTCTCAAGGGCAAGTATGAGATCGTGTATCATTTCGATGCAGAGAGCTTTCTTAATTACTACAAGGGCATCTTCACCAATGCCGCTTTAGAGAAGATTACAGGCATCAATCAGCGTCAGTTGCAACATTACTCATCAGGATTGAAAAAGCCCCGTCAGCCTCAGCTTAAGAAGATAGAAGAGGGCCTTCACCGTCTGGCAGCAGAACTACAGGCTTTGGAGTTGGTATAACACGACTGAACATTTATAATTCAAATAAGCTAATAATACCAGTTTGCTATATGCAACATGATATAATTGAAAAGATAAGAAAACTTGTTGATAAAGGAGTTGAATCCGAAGCAGAGTGTGTTTATCTTTTAGCTCAGATCCGAAAATATCTGGAGCAACAGGATATTCCCGGTTATTGGGATTTGCGTATGTGTGCCAATTGGGCATTACATAGCAAGCTAGATAATCAATCTGTAAAGATTTTATTAGAAGAATTAAATGAGTTTTTAGTCGATTCTGAAAATCAACAGAGTTTTGACTTAAAAAGGCATCCGTCTCTTAAAAGCAAGCTTAGTTTCGTAGCAGGTTTGCAGAGTGATCTCAAAGAATTCCTAACCGGCGTAGGTATTGATACACGGATATGTGACGATGATAATACTTATAGCAACCTTTTATGTTTTTTTACACAGGTTATTGAAGATACTCCTTTGGTTTGTAGAGCCAAGAACACCCTTTCGCATGTTACTGAGATTTCATTTGGAAGAAGGCGGTCACTTCTATATCAAGATCTTTTGCCTCTGGATATGATGTGGCATATTCGGAAATACGAGAAGACTATACTTCGATTAAGACATGAATCGAGTGTAATAGATTTTGGAGTTGCGAAAATCAAGATCGGTAGCTTTATTTATATAACAAACGAAAACGATTGAATACGGCTTTCGATTAACTTTCTACCGAACTGCCTGGATTTTGACATGTATAAGGATTGCTGTTATTTCATTTCGTATCTATTTTTATCAATGGAATTTTTCCATCATTTTTAAGCCTCGTGACTGTTTCTAGTCTAATGCAATATACTAAACTAAATATAGCAGCGCGTGTCAGCTGTAAAAGATGTAAAGTAGCTGATTTGAATTCGTTAATGTCCACAGCTTCAACAAATTTATCATCAGAAATAAGTTCAAACGGGTCCAAATTTAGTTTGTTACTATCTTGTAAAATAAACAAATTGTGTTCAAGCTTATTTCTCCACTTTTTGAAATGTTTAAGTTCTCCTCGTTTTGAATTTAAGTCATTTGCTATACTTGATAGCGCATTCAAATGAATGTTTTTTCTGTTTTCAAGAATTGAAACTCTATTCTTGTCATCCCAGAATCTTTCAAAGTAAATGTTCCCATCAGTTATGTTGTAAAGTTTACAAATACCTAGTGCTATCTTATCTAATATTCCATAGCAAACTCTAAAAGAGGTACGTAGTGTTTCAGATTGCGAATTAATTATCTCGTTATCATACAAGTCAGAGAAAATAACATCGTAATCAAAAGCTTCTTCTTTAAGTGAACGGTAATAGTTCCATCTTGCGAATGCAAATTCAGATTTTACTCGGTTCAATAACAATTCAAGTTTCGGAATCAATTCTCCGTTAAGAATTAACTTAAAGCCACCGATTTGTAAGTCATCTTTCCCAGATGATGAGCAGCTACAATATATTGTGTGTTCATTTAGAGTAAGAAAGTTGTCGATACAGAATTTCCTGAAGTCAGAATGGTTATTATATTCTGCTAGGGAAATAGAAAATTCTTTGTCTAAATCTGACAAATTAAAATCATATTCATCTAATTTAGATTTAGCTTGACGTATGCCATGTATGCACTTTTGAACAGCAAATGGCGGTATTTGGAGACGAACAGCTTTGTCATATAGATCGTATATAGTTGCATAGAGAGCTGCGGTAACTGGGCTGTTTGTTATTTTTGCCATCTGTAACAAATGGTCAGCCTTTGAGACTAATGCCTGAGGAAAGCTTTCATTTATCTTAAGCACGGTATCCAGTAACTGGATGGCTTCAATAAATCTGAAATTGATGGTCAGGGCATTTGATAGATTTATTAATATCTGACACCTTAGTTCAGTATTGTGTGGCTCGACATGCTTTAATGACAGCCAATAGAGATCGATTGGCTCTTGGAAGCGTTCTCTAGATACTTTAAATGAGTGAACTCCTGGATTCTCTCTATAAAAAAGCTTGCCGAGTTCGCTTTTAGCGTTCGCTATATTGTAATAGTATGAGCTCTTGGAAATCACTCTCATTACCTTACTTTCGTTTTGAGTGTTAAAAGCTAGCCCTTCAACAATTAATTGTTTATTATTGGTTTCAGTACCTATGTCAATTAGAACAAAATGTAGTTGGGCTTTTTCAAAAATGCCTTTTTTGCTTTCATCATTTTTATTCTGATTAAGCTTATTTCTAATGATACTTAAAGCCTCTCTGTAGGCTCCAGTATTCATTAATTGATATATATTTGAATAGAATGCAGTCATATCTATCTAGAGTGATGTTTTTAGTACTTCTAATACTTCTTTTTGTGTGAAGTAGTGACTGTTTTTCTCCTGAAATTTTTTAGTGAGTCTAATTTTCCACCATTCCAGAGATTTTAGATTTGGAAAGTCAGCAATGTATTTAAGAATCAGATGGTCATAAAATTCAAGGACCTGTCTATATTTATTTATATCAGAAGAAGCTATGCTTGTGATAATCGAATCTAAGACCCCACATGTAGATGAACCAGCATGATCACTAATGCCTTGCTTATGAACTTCTAAGGTTTGTATAGAGAGCTGCAATAGTTCGTCTGGGAATAATAATTCTACTTTGGTAAATTCATCGTCTCTTAACGTATAATAATTTGATTCTTGTAAATACTTGAATATACATAACATGGAATTATATCCCCCTAGTTTTAACCCATATCGACATAGATTCCAAGGTTTATGGTTTATTTGGAATTGAATTGGGACAAAATCTACCTGCTCTTCAATTATAGGAAGTAACATAGAGTGACAATCCTCATCGGTGAGGACATATTTTAGAATATCTAGTTGCCAATCTTCTGTTATTTTTTTGTTATTTACAAAGTATCTAGATATCTTACTTTTGTCAAATTGAAACCTTATTAAATATGTAGTACAAATACCCCTTAGGTAGCTATTATTAGTTGTAAGAATTTCAAATATTTCTTCCTTTACATCATCAATGTCATAATCAATACAGATACCAATAGCTCGAACCATATTCTGGATTGGCAGTGCTTGATCGTGTATAATCTCAATGAGATAGGGCTTTATCGTATCGAGAGAAAATTTCTCAATAAGGAACTCATATAGTCTTTTCTGTCCGTTAATATACGATTCGATTGAATCGTTACAAAGTAGCTGGATGGCAACGGGAAGATCCAAATCAATAAATCCCATAATGAACCAACTTGCTACTTGGACCCTTATATCTTTTCTATGAACGTCAACCTCGTAACATTCAGCAAAATCCAGTTCTACTAGAATAGAATTGACGTAGACTTGTAAAGAATATTTTAGCTTGTTTGGAATTGTTTGATCGCTATTATATACTAGCTTTTCAAGCTGTTTTCCAATGAAACTGAACCAATTTTTGTCTTCATGCAATATCCCTACTATTTGGTCGATCGGATGACGATAGGCTTTTTGAACAATAAAATTAATGACGAGCGAATTGTTGAACATGGTACAATACTCATTCCAATAGCTGTGATGAAATTGAAGCTTCCTGTTTTCATCAATTATATCCGAATCCTTATCGTAAATATATTTGATGACTTCTGAGACTTTAGCTATAAAATGTTGACGATCCGTTAATGATTCATAACCATTATATTCCCATTGCTCTAATTGTTTCTTATGATCGCTAAATGGTGAAATAGCACGGAATTCATCGGGATATTCTTTTGCCATATAATGACTAAGATTAATGGCTGTTTCTGACTCATTAGAAGCAATCATTCGATATATTTCTTTCAGTCGAGAATCATCAATTTGATGAGACTCTCGCAAATTTATTATAACACCACTATGATCGCATTCTATTAGGTTGAACAATTTATTTACTACAAAGCGACATTCCAAAAGTATTGGTGAAATGAAAAGTTCGTTTAGCGTCAATTTAGGGACTAAAGCTTCGAAAAACACTTCAGGACTTCCATATCTGTCTCTGTAGCTATTGTATTCAATTTTATTTAAGAAATTAATGAAACTTTCTGTTATCTCTTTTTGTTCAGTGGCATTCGCTATTTCTGCGAGGGTAATATATATGCGGTTTATATATTTAGTGCTTTTACTTTCAAAATATTCGGTTTCATTAAGAATTCTTATGAGACTATTATCATTCTCACCGAAGAGTCCATTTAGTAGGTATTGATAGTTCCCTTGATTTATATTTTTAACGACATAACCTGAGAAAATACGCGCATGATTATTCATCAAGCTGTTCCCATTTTTTTCTAAATTTCCCGCTCCATCAATAACGTACTCGAATTGATTCGGTATATTGTTTTTCTCAATGAGGTTTATAACGTCGGTTAAAACATATCTTGTGTTTATAGCAGGACATTTCTTTAAAACGCTGTTTAAAAAAGCTTCATTACAAGGAAGTAATTCGCAGGCTATTTTTATTAATTGGCTAAACTCTTCGTCACTATACCCAAGGGTTACAATTAATGAATTAACTAGTTTATTGATCCTTTGTTTTCTCGGCCTAGATAACTTATCTAGATTGAACTCTGAAATTAAATAAAGTAGGCAATCGCAATGGTTTGTGTTTCCTTCACAAACCTCAAGCTCATCTACAACAAAATCAAACCCCTCATTATCAAAGTCAATAAAACGAACAAGCTCAAACCCATTGAAGTCGCCAGCAAGGTAGGTGATTTTTTTCTGTTTCCCCTCTTGAATGAAGCGACGAAAGTACTTTAATCTTTCTAAAATAGGCAGTCTTTCCTTTTCTAAGTAAAATAGGTCGGTATAATCATTACGCTCTATTTGCTGAAACAGTGATTGGTACATATCGCTATTTTTGTCTAATAGGGAGAATAGTATAACAGTGGTGTTTAGAAGTTTAGTGTTTATAAAACCAGTTTCCGAGTTAAATACAACTGTCGAAATTTCGGACCAACTCAATTCTGATAGCCAACCAGCACATAAATATTCCTGAAAATTATTATGTGTAAAGCTGAAGTGAGTTTCTAATCCCACTTCTTGTGAAGAAAAAAAAGAGAAGGACTTATAGTCACTCTTTTTATAGGGAGACAGGTTCTTTATATCAGAATATTTTATCGAATTTAGCCCTTGTAGCGTCATGTATACAGCGATTAGTTGTAGTACTCTATAGCTTTCTTCTTTATCCAATCTTTCTTTCGATCTATAATAGTCATACTCTATACGTTTTTGTATTATCTGGGCGTAGAAGCTCTTAAGGTCGTTTGGAGGCGTATTCGTAGTGTCGTTGAACAAGTCTACCAACTCGACCAAATAGAAAGGAATATATGCGATACTTTGGCACCAAGGCTGGCATACAATCTTATTAACTGCATCTTTTGAATTGCTGTAGCAGTCTATATATTTATCGATATCATCTTTATATAACGGATGTAAGAAGAGCTCTTTAAAAGTAGTAAAACTATTGCCCGTATATGCTTTAGTGTCAAAATTTGTTCTAATTGTAGCTATTACACCCAATTTTGGTTGAGACTCTAGTAGGTGATGGAAGTCTGCAATAAAACTTTCATAAGCGCTTGGATTAATCTCATCCAGCCCATCAACAAGTAAGATTACCTTATATGAGATTAGTATCTCAGGCCAATAGGGGTAGGTGCTAGCTATTAACGAATTTAGGTCTTGGGAATAATTCTTTACGTTGATTCTTAGTGGCAGTATATTTTGTTTCAGCTCATGTAGTTCATAAGCAATGTTTTCCAATTCTTTGGATTTACCTTGACCCGCAGTTGCCCGAATTAATATTCTTACGGTACTACTTGCTTCCAAAAAATCTTTTTGTACAACATTTAACAGCGTGTTAACTCCAGAAAATTGTGCCCAATAATCGTTCGTGTCCGTATAAGTAAAGTGTCGACTTATATAATTTTCCGGTCGCGGAAACTTTAACTCCTCTATATATTTACGTATATGTGTTGTAGTATCTTTGCCAGATGCAACTTTTAGAAATACATTTTCTACAATATCGTTATTGAGAAATTTCAAAAGAACGTCACGCTCATCCTGCTTTTCTTCTAACTTTACTAATAAGCCTGCATAGACTAATTCAACATGATATTTGTTTTCAAGGTGCTTAAAATAAGTTGATTTTTCAATCTTTAAAAGTACCTCATCTTTATAATCTTTTTCATTATCTTGTTCAAAAGACCAGTTAGTTGAGTCAAGAAATGCAATCAGACTAGCATCATCAAGTTCCTTCGAAATATCAGTATCATATTGTTCGGTATATTCGTGTATCAAATATTTTCTTACAGAATCTAATAAGGTATCTTCATAACTCTTAGTTATTATAAGAGCCAATATGGGTTCTTTTGGCAAGGTTATTTCTAAACGGGATACCCTTTCAGTTGTCTTCTCTTTGGTAATACTATTTGTTGAATAAAAGCCAAATTTAATTAATACACTTTTATTATTCCATAACCAGATATGAAGAAAGTAAACTAATGTGTTAGTAATCTGATGAGAGTTGAAGGAAAATGAGGTTTTACTATCGTAATTTTTTTGTTCTTCTACGTATCCTATCTCCTGATTTTGGAGGTATACATCTCCTTGGTATTCAATAGCCACGTTTACATGTGCATTTGGGGTGTTTTCTATTGTATCAAAAAAGAGCGCAATCGCTCTTTGTTTTTGCAATGTGAACCCTTTAGTTTTATCTCCAGCT
>JAITLW010000338.1 GCA_031277715.1 Sphingobacterium sp.
TACGACGTAGAATGCGCCTCCAGGATTAGGACAGAGTACACCATCAATTTTGTTTAACCCTTTGACTAATGTGTCTCTACGTGCTGTATATTCTTTTGAAACGGCTTCAAAATAAGAGTCTGGTGTGTCGACAGCTGCTTCACCGGCTATCTGTCCTTCTAGCGATGGGCTAAGACGTGCTTGTGCAAATTTTAAAGCAGTTTGATATAGGCCTTTGTTTTTCGTGATGAGACAGCCAATGCGCGCACCGCAAGCCGAGTAACGTTTGGAGACGGTGTCCAACACCACAACATTATTTTCAAGTCCTTCTAGGTGCATCGGGGAAATGAATTCGCGACCATCATAGCAGAACTCTCTGTAAGCTTCATCCGAGAACAAGTATAAATCGTATTTGATACAGATTGCTTTTAATGCTTCGAGTTCTTCACGTGAATAAAGGTATCCTGTAGGATTGTTAGGGTTACAGATCGCAATTGCTTTGGTTTTCTCTGTAATTACTTTCTCAAAATCTGCGATTGAGGGTAATGCAAAACCGTTCTCGATATGGGAGACGATTGGTTTGATAACAATATCCGAAGAACAAGCAAATCCATTGTAGTTTGCATAAAAAGGCTCAGGGATGATTATTTCTTCACCTGGGTTAAGACATGCTTGCATCGCTATGGTAATGGCTTCGGACCCCCCATTGGTGACCAATATATCGGTAGGTTGTACGTTGTAGTCTAGCTTATTGTAATATTCAGCCAATTTGGTACGGTAGGATGCCGTTCCTTCTGAAGGAGTGTAAGCCCATACTTTAAAGTCTATGTTCTTTAAAGCATTCAACATTATTTCCGGTGTTTGGATATCAGGCTGTCCGATATTTAGATGGTATATCTTTTTCCCTTCTTTTTTTGCCTGATCAGCAAAAGGAGTTAGTTTTCGTATCGGAGAGGCTGGCATATCCATGCCTTTTTGTGATATTTTTGGCATATAACTAGAGTTTTAATATTAAAATAGTGTACAAAGATAAGAAAAGACAGATTATAAAAAAGCCGTAACAATTTTAAACTGTTACGGCTTTTTATTATACTTTTTTTCTGTTTTATTCTACATTACCTTTAACCGTTAAGGTCTTTACAGGTGTCTTTGTATTTGATTTTACAGTAAAAGATTTTGTAAAGGGACCTTTAGTCGCAGCGTTATACGTAACTTTAATTTTTCCTGAATCACCGGGCTTAATTGGTGCTTTTGAAAAATCTGCTACAGAACATCCACAAGATGGAGCTACTTCAGAAACAATGATAGGCGCGTCTCCCGTATTTGTAAATCCGAACTCAAAACTGGCCGGCTTGTTAAAAGGTATGGTTCCAAAATCGTGCGTTTCTTTTTCAAATTTAAATTCACCAACTGCTATAGCCATAGCTGTGAATGAAATGAAAGCGACTAATACTGTGGCAATACTTAATAACTTTTTCATATTCGTTTAATATCTAAATTTCTAAATTTTTGTTCAATAGATGTGCCAAATGTAGTTGTTTATCTTAACATATTTAAATGAGTGCCTTAAACAACAATATTTTTACAATAAATTCTATTCCTACATTGGACTCTGCTAGCCTGTTATGGTTTAAATAATTCCCTCTTTGAGTAAATCTTGTATATGTATGATGCCGGCATATACGCCGTTTTTTGTTACCAATAACTGAGAGATGTTATTTTCTCTCATCTTGTGTAATGCATTGGCCGCTAGCTCACCTTCTTCAATTTCTTTCGGGTTTTTAGACATGATATCAATTGCGCTTAGCTGAGAGATATCATCGTGTTTTTCTAGCATCCTTCTGATATCACCATCCGTAATGATTCCTATTATTTTTTCATGGTCTAGTACAGCAGTTGCACCTAGTCTATGTTTTGTAATCGTTATGATGAGTTGTTTTATTGTGTCTTTGGGCTGGACACTTGGTCTAGCGTTGAGGTTCGAGACATCGCCTACTTTGAGGTATAATTGCTTTCCGAGTGCACCCCCAGGGTGGTATTTAGCGAAATCTCTATCTGTAAATTGTCTAGCAGTTTGCAGGCATACTGCCAAAGCGTCCCCCATAGCTAATTGAGCGGTGGTGCTAGTGGTAGGGGCTAGATTATTAGGACAAGCCTCTCGCTCTACTGTAGTGTCTAATCTATAATCTGATTGCTCAGCAAGGAAAGAGTTCATGTTTCCAACGATGGCAACCATTTTATTTTTAGTTTGTTTTAAAAATGGGATTAAGACTTTGATCTCGGGGGTGTTTCCACTTTTTGAGATTGCAATAATCAGGTCGTTCTCTTGGATGATCCCCAAATCGCCATGTATGGCATCTGCGGCATGCATAAAGATTGCTGGGGTCCCTGTAGAATTGAGGGTAGCTACTATTTTTTGAGCAATAATTGCGCTTTTACCTATTCCCGTTAGAATTACCCGGCCCTGAAGATTTAAGATGAGGTGTATTACTTCAACAAAATCATCGTTGATTTTTGATGCTACATTTAGCAGTGCTTTAGCTTCTAGTTCGAGGACTTCGATAGCCTCTTTTTTAATTTCTGAATTGCTTTTCACGGAAAATATGCCTATTTTTATAATACAATTCACAAAAATAGGTTATTTAAATTTTAGATGGGTATGCCACCTGTTTAATTTTGTAGCTGCGCAGATGGAAATAGAAAAATCTTTGTACGACAATCTCCAAGAATTCTTCGGGTTTGATGCATTTAAGGGCGACCAAGAGGCCATTATCACTAACATTTTAAACAAGAAAGATACCTTTGTCATCATGCCGACAGGTGGAGGTAAATCTATCTGTTATCAATTGCCCGCATTGATGAGTGCAGGTACGGCGATAGTTATCTCTCCCCTGATTGCTTTGATGAAGAATCAAGTGGATCAACTTAGAGCTTTTGGAGGAACGGATAGTATAGCACACTTTTTAAATTCTTCGCTTACGAAGGGTGAGATTACTAAAGTTAAAGCTGATGTGTCCGCTGGAAAAACAAAGTTATTGTATGTCGCTCCGGAATCATTGTCGAAAGAGGATAATGTACAGTTTTTGAAAAATATCAAAGTCTCTTTCGTAGCAGTAGACGAAGCACACTGTATCTCGGAATGGGGGCATGATTTTAGGCCTGAATATCGTAAGATACGATTGATTATAAATGGTATTGGTGAAAACATTCCAATTATAGCACTGACCGCGACAGCGACTCCTAAAGTGCAATCTGATATCCGAAAGAATTTACAGATGAACGATGCGACTTTATTTAAGTCTTCTTTTAATCGTTCTAATTTGTTCTATGAGGTACGTACTAAAAAGAACGTCGTCAAAGAAATTGTTAAGTTTATTAAAGTGAATACCGGTAAAACTGGTATTATATACTGTCTGAGCCGTAAGAAAGTAGAAGAAATAGCTGAAGTTCTGAATATTAACGGTATCAAGGCGCTTCCTTATCACGCTGGATTGGACGCGAAAACCCGCGCCGATACACAGGATAAATTTCTGATGGAAGATGTGGAAGTGATTGTAGCGACAATTGCTTTCGGTATGGGGATTGACAAGCCTGATGTACGATATGTAATTCACCATGACATTCCGAAGTCTATGGAAGGTTATTATCAAGAAACTGGTCGCGCTGGCCGTGACGGTGGAGAAGGGGTCTGTATATCTTTCTATTCGAAAAAGGATGTTGAGAAACTGACTAAATTTATGAAAGATAAACCTGTCTCAGAACGCGAGATCGGTACGCAGATTCTCAAAGAGGTTATTGATTATTCGGAGTCTTCTGTATGTAGGCGTAAGCAAATTTTGCACTATTTCGGTGAAAAATTTGATGAAACGGGATGTAATAACATGTGTGATAACTGTCGGACTCAAAAGACGTATTTTGATGCAGAAACGGATTTGATAAAGATGTTGAACTTTATCAAAGAAGAAGGTGATAAATTTGATGATCATCATGTTATAAATGTGTTTTTGGGACAGAATAATCAGCCGATTTCCTCTTATAAGCACGATGAACATGTTCTCTTTGGATCAGGAAAAGAACAAGGTGTGAATTATTGGAATTCGCTTATTAGACAGGCAGAACTGGCTGATTTCATTAAGAAAGATATCGATCATTATGGTTTATTAACTTTGACCGAAGATGGTAAACGCTATCTTAATAATCCTTATGCTATCAAATTTATCCTGAATAACCCAATGGAGGTTAGTGATGATGATGGGGTGGAGGAACCGAAGCAGTCTTCCGGTGCCTTAGATACCGACTTGTTAGGGATGTTAAAGGATTTGCGTAAAAAAATAGCAAAACAAAAGTCACTTCCTCCTTTTGTGGTTTTCCAGGATCCTTCGTTAGAGGAAATGTGTGCGCACTATCCTATCACCATGGATGAAATGAAACAGATTCATGGCGTAGGGGCAGGTAAAGCCCTTAAGTTTGGTTCTTCTTTCGTAGACTTGATTAAGAATTATGTGGAAGAAAAAGGGATTGATCGACCGCAGGATTTAATCGTAAAAAGTACGGCCAACAAATCTGCACTAAAAGTCAGCATTATTCAGAATATAGACCGAAAGATTGGGTTAGAAGATATTGCATCATCAAAAGGCATTAGCTATGAAGATTTATTAAAGGAGGTTGAATCTATTGTCTATTCAGGTACAAAGTTGAATATAGGGTATTTTGTAGATGAGATGATTGATCAGGATCGTCAAGATGAAGTATATGATTATTTTAAAATGGCTGAGGTAGACTCGATTAAGAATGCTTTATCTGAATTAGGAGAGCAGGATTATTCATACGAGGATATACAGCTAATGCGAATCAAATTTATATCGGAATTAGGTAATTAAAACAATAAGATGATAAATAAATATTTTCCCGAGATTAAGAATGGCAATTCTAAACAGTTTTTCTTAATGGCTGGACCTTGTGCTATTGAGGGAGAAGAAATAGCGATCCGTATCGCAGAAAAGATAGTTAAAATAACGGATTCGTTAGATATACCTTTTATTTTTAAGGGATCTTATCGCAAAGCAAACCGATCAAGGGTTGACTCCTTTACGGGGATAGGTGACGAGAAAGCATTGAAAATTCTAGAAAAAATAGGAAGAGAATTTGGCGTTCCTACTGTAACGGATATTCATGAAAGCCACGAGGCAGCTATGGCGGCAGCGTATGTAGATGTTTTACAGATTCCAGCATTTTTATGTCGGCAAACGGAATTGTTGGTGGCAGCGGCGGAAACTGGGAAAGTTGTCAATATCAAAAAGGGACAGTTCTTGTCTGCGGAATCTATGGGCTTTGCTGTAGATAAGGTGAAAGATGCAGGTAATGGAAAGGTTATTTTGACAGAACGCGGTAACTCTTTTGGCTATCAGGATTTGGTAGTCGATTTTAGAGGTATTCCCGCTATGCGCTCCTTTGATGTTCCTACAGTGATGGATTGTACACATTCTCTTCAGCAACCGAACCAAACAAGTGGGGTCACAGGAGGGAAACCTGAATTGATAGAGACAATTGCCAAAGCAGCAATTGCTGTTGGAGCAGATGGTCTTTTTATAGAGACACACCCTGATCCAGCAAATGCTAAGTCTGATGGGGCTAATATGCTACACCTGGATTTGTTGGAAGGCTTGATGCATAAGTTGACTCGGATACGCGAGGCTATTGGATAGTCCAGAAATAAAGATTAATCATGCAAAAAATAAAGGCGTCTGTATCTATAGACGCCTTTATTTTTTGCATGATTGTTATGTAAAGATTATTTGTAATAAAACTATCGGTTTCTCCTAAAAAATACCTTTATTTACAGAAGTAAATGACAATTATAACGATTAGACCTTATTGATGGAACAGCTTATCTCTACAATCTCTAGCTATGTTTGGAGCGATTTTTTTATATATTCTTGCCTTTTAATTGGATTGTATTTCTCGTTTCGAACAGGTTTTTTACAGGTTCGGTACCTTAAGGATATGCTCAATCTTTTGTTTAAGAAAAAGAAATCCAATGAAGGTATATCGTCGTTCCAGGCCTTTGCCTTAGCTATTTCAGGTCGGGTAGGGACTGGTAATATCGTCGGAGTTGCAACGGCTATATATATGGGCGGGCCAGGATCCGTTTTCTGGATGTGGGCGATTGCTTTTTTGGGATCTGCTTCTGCTTTTGTTGAGGCGGCCCTGGCACAGGTATATAAGCAGAAAGAAGGGGATGAGTTTAGGGGAGGACCTGCTTATTATATCGAAAAGGGATTGGGTGTGAAATGGTATGCGGTCTTGTTTGCGGTGATTACCATAGTTAGTACGGGCTTTTTACTTCCGGGTGTTCAGAGTAATGCAATCAATAGTACAATAACTAATGCTTTTGATTATTCTAATAGTATGGTCTCTATAGGAGGGATGGATTTGACCATAAGCTGGGTAGGTATTGTCGTTGTCCTGCTGTTGACTGTTATTATTATTGGTGGAGTGAAACGATTAGGGCAGGCTTCAGAGTTTATTGTTCCTTTTATGGCCGGTGCGTATATTCTGATGGCATTGGTTATTATAGGGATGAACTTTGGTCAGATACCGGAAATGTTCAAGCTTATTTTTAGTTCTGCTTTTAGTATGGATGCTACATTTGGCGGTGTTGTAGGGATGGCAATCGCTTGGGGAGTGAAGCGTGGGATTTATTCGAATGAAGCTGGACAAGGAACTGCTCCGCATGCTGCTGCCGCCGCCGATGTGAGTCACCCTGCTCAGCAAGGGCTCGTGCAGGCCTTTTCTGTGTATGTAGATACATTGTTTGTGTGTACGGCAACAGCTTTGATGATTTTGTTTACCGGAATGTACAATGTTGCAGAATCATTTGATCAATCAGGGCATGCGGTATCTCTATTGAAAGAGAATCTACCGGGAGTAGCTGCAGATGGCTTTACGCAGGCCGCTGTTTCGCATCATTTTCCTGGATTCGGTAATCAGTTTGTAGCAGTAGCTTTGTTTTTCTTCGCTTTTACAACGATCATGGCTTATTACTATTACGCAGAGACTAATGTGGCCTATATCATAAAAGGAAAGAATAAGAAAATTGTGATTTGGTTGTTACGTGTGATTTTTTTGTTTTCAACCTATTTTGGTACTATTAAAACTGCAAAATTAGCTTGGGATTTAGGAGATATCGGTGTAGGATTGATGGCCTGGGTCAACTTAATTGCCATTCTGTTGATGAGCAAGACTGCAATGAAAGTCTGGAAAGACTATGTTGCTAAAAGGAAACAAGGTATCGAAGATCCCGAGTTTAACCCCAATGAACTGGGTATAAAAAACGCTGACTTTTGGGACAGTCAGAAAAAGGAATAATTTAATCCGTTTTCTGATTTGATAATTATGACCCACCAATACAGGTTGTAGCGAATATCAGGACAAAGGCTACAAAAAGTAGCAACAAGAAAGTGGTATAAGATAGCTTTCTCATAATGTTAAGTTTATTTGTAAAGCAGGATAATTATAGCAAACAGTGTGCCATGAGTTTACTTGACTAATTAGATAGGTGAAATGTAATTTACGAATTGTAGTTTTGTAACCGATTTTACAATAAGAAAATGGTGGACAAAAATAAAAGGGATACTCGGGTATGGGCATTATTGCCTCTGATTGCATTTGTAGTTATTTATTTCTCGGTATCGCTGTACTTAAAAGATTTCTATGCAGTGCCTGTGCTTGTGGTGTTCGTGTTATCACTTTTTATAGCATTTATCCAATATCCAAAGAAATCTTTTTCTGATAAACTCAAACACTTCTCTTTGGGATCCGGTGATGAGAATATACTGATAATGATTTTAATCTTTTTATTGGCTGGTGCTTTCGGTAGTTTGTCCAATTCAATTGGTGCTATATCGTCTACAGTCAATTTCGCTTTAACCTATATTTCTCCAAGCTTTATCGTTTCGGGTATTTTCTTGATTTCCTGTTTCATATCCATCTCTTTGGGGACATCGGTCGGAACTATTGTAGCACTCGCACCTATAGCGGTAGGCTTTGAAACGCATATTCCGGGTATTATGCCTTTGGCATTAGCGGCGGTAGTAGGTGGAGCAATGTTTGGTGATAATCTGTCCTTTATATCGGACACGACCATTGCTGCTACCCGAACGCAAGATGTTGGAATGCGTGAAAAATTCAAGATGAATTTTGCTATAGTTTTTCCAGTAGCAATTCTAGTTGCTGTAATATATTATTTTCTGGGAGCACAATTTGAACAACGAATGAGTGCGATGGTTATTCGAGATTATGAGTTGATTAAAATAGTACCGTACGTTGTCGTTTTTATCTTAGCGCTATCCGGGCTCCATGTGATTTGGACTTTGGGAGTAGGGGTGTTGGTTGCTTTGTGTATTGGTTTATGGACAAATGAGGTAACTTTTTTAACGAGTGTTGCTAGTGTCAATGCTGGTTTTGCAAGCATGTTTGAGTTAAGTCTGTTATGTTTGATTATAGGTGGGGTCGTTGGAGTAATACGCTTCAATGGGGGGATTGATTATTTATTACATACTATCCTTCGAAGGGTTAAAACACCAAAAAGTGCTGAGTTAGGGATTGCAACGCTGACGGCGTTAGTTAATTTAGCACTTGCTAATAACACCATTACGATTGTTATTGTAGGACCTCTTGCCAAAGAAATCGGAAATAAGTTTTCTTTAGACTCTAGAAGGGTAGCAAGTATTTTAGATACTACTTCGTGTTTTGTACAGGGAATTATTCCCTATGGGGCACAGATCCTAGCCGCGTTGGCCGCTGCAGCTGTTATATATGATGAGCCAGGGAAGTCTGGATTACCACCTTTTGAACTTATTCAATACTTGTACTATCCCTTTTTGACAGGAGTTGCTACATTATTGTTTATACTTTTTTCGAAAAGAAAAAGTATAGGTTAGGGCATACAAAAAAAGGGAGTTTCTAAAAACTCCCTTTTTTATTATAACTAATATCTTTTTAGTGTTTAAAGTGTCTAACACCTGTTGTCACCATTGCGATACCTTTTTCGTTGGCCATATCAATGGAGAGCTGATCTTTGATCGATCCTCCAGGTTGTAAGACAGCCGCAATACCAGCTTCTGAAGCAATTTCTACACAATCAGGGAATGGGAAGAAAGCATCGGATGCCATAGAAGAACCTTTAAGGTCGAAGCCGAAAGCATTAGCTTTCTCAATCGCCTGTTTCAATGCGTCTACGCGAGAAGTTTGGCCTACGCCCGAAGAAATTAATGTACCATTTTTAGCAAACACAATAGTATTTGACTTGGTGTGTTTTACAATTTTATTGGCAAAGAAAAGATCTTCTTGTTGCTCTGCTGTAGGTACTATCGTTGTAACTGCAGTCATTTGTGACGGGCCTTCGACCGTATTGTCTTTGTCTTGCAGAATGACACCATTTAGCAATGTTTTAAACTGCTGTGTAGGCAATTTAACATCTTTACGGCGTAAAATGATTCTGTTTTTCTTTTCTGTAAGGATACTAATTGCTTCTTCTGTATAGCTTGGTGCAATCAGGACTTCAAAGAATAGATTGTTGATTTCTTTTGCTGTTTCACCATCTACGGTTCCGTTGGTAATCAATACTCCTCCGAATGCCGATACAGGATCACATGCCAAAGCATCAATCCAGGCTTGTTTTACAGTTGGACGAGAGGCTACGCCACATGCATTGGTGTGTTTTAAGATAGCGAATGTAGGTTCTTCAAATTCGTCAACGATAGCAACTGCAGCGTCTACATCCACCAAATTGTTGTAAGAGAGCTCTTTTCCATTTAGTTTATCAAACATAGCCTCAAGGTCTCCAAAGAAAACTCCTTTTTGGTGTGGATTTTCCCCGTAACGTAAGACTTGTGCCTGTTGTTCAGATTGCTTGAATACTTCTAACGGCTCAGTCTGATTGAAATAATTGAATATCGCTGTGTCGTAATGTGATGATGTATTGAAGGCACGCTTTGCAAACGATTTACGTTGCTCTAATGTTGTAGTTCCTTCCTGTTGAGCTAATAATTCCTCTAACTCTTTATAGTCATTTTTGGATGAAATAATAACTACATCGTTAAAGTTCTTGGCCGCAGCACGTATTAAAGAAATTCCACCAATATCTATTTTTTCGATAATGTCCTCATCGGAAGCACCAGAAGCTACTGTTTCTTCAAACGGATATAAATCAACGATGACTAGGTCAATTTCGGGAATCTCGAATTGCTCCAATTGTTTTTTATCATCGTCTAATGGGCGACGTGATAAAATACCGCCAAATATCTTTGGATGTAAAGTCTTAACCCGACCTCCTAGAATAGAAGGATAGCTTGTTAAATCTTCAACACGTTCTACTCCAATTCCTAAGTCACGGATAAAAGCTTCCGTACCGCCTGTAGAGTAGAAAGTAACACCGTATTTGTTTAAAATTTGGATAAGAGGTGCAAGGTTGTCTTTGTAGTAGACGGAAACCAATGCGTTTTTAATCTTAACAGGATGATTCATTGTTTTTTTTCTGAAAGTGTCACCTTTCAATTGCCTTTAATTTGTTGATTTTAAAAAGACAATAGAAAGATTTAATTTGAAGTGGCAAATGTACAAAATTAAGTATTTATTCCCTATTGCTATTGGTTAATTAAATAGGAAAAGTATTTGTTAGCAAAACAGTACTAAATTGAGGGGGTAAAAAACAGAAAAGCTTCTATTTCTTGATTAGAAGCTCTTCTGAGAGTATAAGACTAGGCCTAATTGTACTTTTTGATTAGGCCCTCAATGATTTTTGGATAGTGTTGGTGTTCAAGTTGCTGCCCATTGAATTTTAATATTTCCAAAGTATCTCCTTTTTCAACTCGGAAGCGCCCTTGGTAAATAACCTCTCCTTCGTCAAAATTTTCGTTTACGAAGTGAATTGTAATTCCATGTTCATCATCTCCAGCAGCCAATACTGCTTTGTGCACGCGATCACCATACATTCCCTTACCTCCATGTTTTGGCAGTAAGCTGGGATGGATATTGATGATTTTGTTTGGAAATGCACTTAGTAAATTCGAAGGTACAAGCCAAAGAAAACCGGCCAAAACTATTAAATCTATTTCCAGTCTTTTTAATAAAGAAACAACTTCATCGGTTTGATAAAAGTCATGTCTGTCGAATACATGTGATGGAATTTCAAAATTGTCTGCCCGTTGCAGTACGTAAGCTTCTGGATTGTTGCTTAATACTAAAGCTACTTCCGCATCATCAGAATATTTAAAGTGCTCCATAATCTTTTGTGCATTGGAGCCTGAACCTGAAGCAAAAATTGCTATTCTTTTTTTCATGAAATGAATTATTCTTTAAAGTACTAAAGCAGTTATTGTGTAATACCTCAAACTTAACTAAAAATCTTGGTATTTTCGAGCCTGCATTGAAAAAATAAACCTTTTAAAGGATTTTCTGCTATTCAGACTGATTACTTCTCTTCAATGACTTTGCTTATTATTTGAGTGCTTATCTGGTCGACTGAAATCGCCGAATTTGAGAGTACAATGATAGCCGATTTGTTATCTGGCACTAATGCAAGAAAAGAAGAACTTCCTGCTGTTCCTCCATTGTGCCAATATTGTACTACATCCCCTAACATATTCATATGCCAAGCCAACCCGATATCAGTAGAAGGAGGGAGGTAGTATGTAAATTGTTTCGTCAATGCCATGGCATGTTCCAATTTGCTTTCTGGCATTTTGAACTGCGCCTGTACAAATTTCAGCATATCCGTTAAGGTAGATTTTAAACCTCCAGCTCCTGCAAAAGCTTGCCATTGCCACATAGGGACCTCTGTGCCAGTCTGGTTATATACCTTTGGGATAGTGATAGTCTGGTTTTTTGGATTTATTTTTTCTACGGTATTTAATAATCCTAAAGGACTTGTAATGATTTCGGAGATACACTGGCTATAAGTCTTCTTTGAGATAGATGCTATCAGCTCGCCAAGTAATGCAAAACCGGTATTACTGTATTCGAAATTAGTTCCTGGAGCATCCTTCAATTCAATACTTTTTAAATACGAGAATAAGTCTTTACGGCTATATTGAGCATAGGGATCGTTTGCCGAAAATTTTGGGACTTTATCGAAGTTACTCGGCAGTCTAGGTAAGCCAGAAGTGTGATTTGCTAAATCTTTAAAAGTTATTTTTTGTAGATATTGATTTTGAGCGACAGAGTCAGGTAGGTATTTAGTAATTGTGTCATCCAACGTTATCAGCTTTCGTTCGACTAGGTCTGCTAGAAGTGTCGCTGTAAAGACTTTAGTGATCGATCCTAATTCAAATAAGGTATTCTCTTTTGGGATGGAGAGTGTATCTCCTTTTATTGTTTCGCCATAGTAGAAGGTGTTTATTTTACCTTTGTGAATTAGTCCAATCGCTAGTGCTTGGGCATTTCTTTGCTGTATGTATGTTAATGCTAAAGAGTCAATATATTCATCTAAGACGTTGTTTTTTTGTACCACAGATTTAATGTTTTCCTTCTTTTCTGTCAAAATCTCTTGGTCCTTAATTTCAAAAAAGTCAAAATGGAATGTGCTGTCCGTTTTTAGAAAAATAGAGCTCTTTTTATTGCCTACTGTGATGTTATAGCCCGCAATTCCATTGTCGAAAGAAGCGGGTACAGCATCCTTTATCCGTCCAAAATTGTAGAAGTATTGCAATACCATTTCCAACTTCTGAAAAGGGATACTCTGTTGAAAAGCAGGCGAAGCCATAGCGTAAATAGAGTCAGTTTGCTGTGTATTGAAAAAGAACTCTATTCTATTGTAGACTTGTCTATTGTTTTTTTCGACAATAGATTGAGAAAAGGTATTAAAACTATATAATAATAGCACCAGTGAATAGATGGCATATTTAATCATCTCACAAATCTACGAAATCGGCTAGTTATAATCCAATTGTTTGTTTCAGTCTAGCATATCCTGACTTGCTGATATTTACCTTGTCTCCATTGAGAAGAATTCCTCTGTAGCTTTCTTTTTCCATGGGTTCAATTTTGGCCAATTGGTCTACTTTGATGATAAATGATCTATGCACGCGGACAAATTGTTTGGCATCCAATTGTTTTTCAAAAGAGGACATGGTTTTGTTCTTCAAAAACATTCCTTCTTTTGTATGGATTTTTACATAATCATCATAAGCCTCTAAGTAAATTACCTGCTGTACAGGGATTAATTTAATTTGAGTCCCATTTTTGACTACGATACGTTCTAGGACGTCTTCTTCGACTTCTTCTTGAAGATTCTTTATGGCCTTGTGTGATTGTGATGTTCCGTAGGCATTTCTGAATTTTTGAATAGCGAGTTTAAATCGATCTTCTGGTATGGGTTTTAAAAGGTAATCTACAGCAGATTTTTCAAATGCTTTTATAGCAAACTCTTCAAACGCAGTAGTAAATACGATATGTGGCAGTTCATCAAGTATTTCCAGCATTTCAAAACCTGTAAGTTTAGGCATTTGAATATCTAGAAAAACAAGGTCTGGACGATATTGCTGAATAGCTTTGGCACCTTCGAAGCCATCGCCACATTCTGCGACTACTTCTATGTCTTCTTCATTCGCTAAATATCCTTGGACAATCATGCGTGCTAGCGGTTCGTCATCGATAATAATTGCTTTAATCATGTTGAGGTATTTTGATGGTTGCTGTAAATTGGTTTTCTTTTTTTCTTACACTTAATAAATCTGTCCGGCCATAGATTAAAAAAAGCCTTCGTTGTATACTGGTTAAGCCAAATCCTGTACCATTGGTGTTATAGAACTGGTCCGAATCAAAAGGGTTTGTAATTTCGATCGTCAACATGTGAAGCTCTAGGCTTATATTGGTTTCTATAAGTACGTCTCCTGTCACATTGTATAAGCCATGCTTTATCGCATTTTCCATTAAAGGTTGTACAATCATGCTAGGGACTTTAGCGGATAGAACTTCTTCCGAATAGTTAAAAGTGGTGTTTAGACGGTGACCAAATCGTACTTTTTCAATCTCTAGATAGAGTTCCAGATGTTTTATCTCATCTGATAGTTGGATGAGTTGTTTATCATCTTTTCGTAAAGTACCCCTTAAAAAATCCGATAGTTGAAAGGTCATCTTTTTTGCTAAATCAGGTTTTACAGTAATCAATGCTATAATTGAATTCAAACTGTTGAACAAGAAATGGGGTTGTAATTGCTGTCTTAGATTATAAAGCTCTGCGTCACGCACCAATTTTTCTGATTCTTCTTTTCGCTTTTTATTTTCCGTATACTCTTCCTGTATATTCCAAAAGATATTGATAATCATGACACATATCAAAAGCAGGAAATTTATAATAAATCGATAGGGTAGACGCTGATAAAAGTGATTGATTGAGGGAGTATCAAAAAAACGGATCAATGCAAATAACGAAATACCCAAGCTTAATGTTGTTAAGGTAATACATATTACCGTGATCTTTAGGTATTTGTTCTTCTGTGGCATATAGAACTGCATGGAGCTAAATATCAGATAACAACATGCAGTAATAGATAGTGCGCCTATTGCTGGCTCGATAGGATTTACCTTAAGCGGATGTACTTCCCACCAGAGTAGAAAATAAGAAACCAAAAAGTAAAGAACGAAGATGGTCAAGGTGCTGACGTGAATCAACGTTTTTTTTGATTTTAGTTTAAATAGGGATGATGCCATTGCTATCGTTAGCTGTTTTTTATTGTTAAACTCCCGAAAATTGAAGTCCCAGTGATAAAGAGCTTTTTGTTTTCATCAAATATATGGTTGATGATTACGCGACGGTCATCACTTTCACTAAGGATGGATGAAACAGAAGGAGATACCATCCAATGTGGGGGGACAATTATTTTTGTGCTACCAAATAATTGAAAGACATCTATAACAATAGGTTGGTTGAGGTCCGCCTGTAAGAGATTGATCTCTGTACTGCCAAAGATATTGGTCATTGTACCTCCTAGAAAATTTTTGGACAATACTATTTTTTTTGCGCTCCCAAATATAGAGTCAATCTTTAAATAGTTCTCCGCATAATAGAAACCATTGCCTTTAGATCCATCGAATCTATCCTCTGAAGCATGATAATCAAAGTTTTTGGATTCTGTACGTGAGGATTGCCTTTGAGCTCCTTGTTCAGGGATATCAATGACCCTTTTGTCCCAGTCAAACTCATCAACATCTTCTGAAGGGGGACTTTTCGGTCCTTGCATCGGAATTTCTGGCGCTTTACGGTTTCTGTTGACAATGTATATTCCAAGTATGATAGCGATAGCCGGAATAAGTATCTTTCCGGGATTAAAGTTCATCATTTCTTTCAGTAGAAATACCGCTCCTATAGTTATTAGGATCAGAGAAGACTTCTTTTGGAATTTAGAATTAACTCCAATGACGACTCCTATAATGATTAATATCATCTGCCACCCAAATATCCATCGTGGAAATAAGTGACCGAAATCTAAGTTTTTTAATAATAGAAAAAATCCAAACAATATAATTACTGTTCCTACCATAGTAGAACTCTTGTTGTTATTTGGTGGAAGTACGGGCTTCTGTTGCATCTTCTCTCTTGTTTCCATTTTGAATTTTATTTATCCTACTCCAAAAGTAATCACTACACTGACTCCAACTGTAATGTTATTAGGTATATGATTTGCTCCATTCGGTAAACAGCTGTATTTACTCGGTGAAAATAACACACTTCTCACGGGAATTGAAATATTGTGTGAAAAATAAATATTTTTTCAATAAAATTTGGATGTTTAAAATTAATTATTATATATTTATGGAATTAAAAAATAGGATTTAAACTTAAATACTTAACTAGACTAATGGGAGATTTTGAAAACAAAGAGCGTGAAGAAGTATTTTCAAAAAAGGTGAGAGCAGGAAAACGTACTTATTTTTTTGATGTAAAGGCTACGCGATCAAATGATTATTATGTGACTATCACTGAGAGCAAAAAGCGTTTTGAAGATGGTCAGTTTATCAAACACAAAATATTCTTATATAAAGAAGATTTTGAGAAATTTGCAGAAGGACTTACAGATGTGGTAGATTACATCAAATCAAACCAAGAAGTTGTTGAGAAGAGATATGAGCCTAGTCAGGATGAGTCTGCATACGAAAGTAATGAAGAATTGGTAGAAAGAGATAATTATTCGTTCTAACTAATTGCTTTACAGGTTAATAATGAGCCACTTTTATCGAAGTGGCTTTTTCTGTAATAAGTTGGCCGTTTTCTGAATATTTCTAGAGTAACTTGTTTACTATTGAAGAGAGCTGAGCTAGAAGGTGATGTTGTCTAATTTTACCGATCAGCATGATCGTTTAAAACTAATTTGAGTGTAAGTAACTCATTTTTCCCGTGAGAACTTGTGCTCTTACAAATACAATACTATAATATATGAATAAACTAATTAATGGATTTCTTGTAGCGTCACTTTTTGTATTTCAGTATACCGCCAATGGGCAAGACAAAAAGTTGAGTTTTGATGAATCTTGGGGAAGGGGCTATACTGTTACAAAAGCCATCAATGGTTATGCGGGTTGGGCAGATAAAGACCATTACCTAGAAACAGATGCTTCGGACAGAAAAACGTACAAAGTGCATGTCAAATCCGGTAAACGAGAGGTTTATGTTCCGATACCTACTAATGATGTTATGGTCTTTGTGAAAGACAAAGATATTTACATTAAATATGGGCAAGAAGCGCAAAAAAAGGTAACCAATTCGCCTAATGAGGAAGAGCAAAATCCAACTTTGTCTCCCGATAAGAAACATATTGCATTCACGCGAAATAGTAACCTATTCAGCGTGAATATAGCAACAGGAAAAGAAATCCAATATACAAATGATGGAACGGATGTTATTTACAATGGTTGGTCTTCATGGGTGTATTACGAAGAAATATTGGGCCGACCTACAAACTATAAAGCATTCTGGTGGTCTCCGGATAGCAAGCAAATTGCTTTTATGAGATTTGATGATACTAAAGTGCCTATGTTTCCTATCTATGTTTCCAAAGGGCAAAATGGTTATTTAGAAGAAACGAGGTATCCCAAAGCTGGTCAAGACAATCCTGAAGTAAAAGTAGGATTTGTAAAGGTAGAAGGAGCTCCTGTAGTATGGGCAACATTTAATGAAAAAGATGATCAGTACTTTGGACAGCCGTATTGGAGTTTTGATAGCCAATCTATCATGGTTCAATGGATGAATAGAGATCAAAACAATTTAAAGTTTTATGCTGTAGATCCTCAGACAGGAAATAAGAAGGAAATTTATAACGAAGTACAACCTACTTGGATTAATCTAGACCATGATGAGCGTATTACTTATCTTGGAGATAATAAGCACTACATCTTAAAATCAGATAAGACCGGTTGGGCACATTATTACTTGTATACGCTAGACGGGAAATTGTTGAACCCTATTACACAAGGGGATTGGCAGGTAAATGCTTTAGCACACGTTGATGAAAAGAACCAGATCGTATACTTTACCGCACGGAAAGAGAATTCTGCGACAATGGATCTTTATCGAGTAGACTATTCAGGTAAAAATCTCAAACGGCTTACATTTGGAGATTTTACCCATAACACTATAATGTCTCCTGATGGTAAGTACTTTATTACAAATTATTCTAATGTCAATACTCCTAATAGGGTTGCTTTGATGGATAATCAAGGGAAGAAAATAAAAGATTTGGCTGATTCTAAATCGGAAAACTTTAACAACTATAAGGTTGGAAGAACGGAGTATTTTACGATAAAATCAGAAGATGGAAAGTTTGATCTTCCAATAATTGTTACTTATCCTGTTGATTTTGATGAGCAGAAAGAATATCCAGTTATTATGAGTATCTATGGTGGACCGGATGCTGGGACTGTTAAAAATACATGGAAAGGCACTTCAAATCAATACTGGGCTAACGAAGGGATTATTCAAATAGCATGTGATCATAGGGCATCAGGACATTTTGGTAAACAAGGAGTAGCAGTTATGCACCGAAATCTAGGACATTGGGAACTGATTGACTATATCACTGTGGCTAAATGGTTAAAAGCCAAAACTTGGGTCGCAAAGAATAAGTTGTTGATTACGGGCCATAGCTATGGTGGGTATATGACATGTCTGGCACTGACCAAAGGAGCTGATTATTTTGATTATGGTATCTCAGGGGCACCAGTAACGAGTTGGGAGCTTTATGACACTCATTATACGGAAAGATGGATGGATACCCCACAAGATAATCCAGAAGGGTATAAGAATGGATCTATTTTGTCTTATGTGGATAAATATAAAGGAGGGCTTAGGATTATGCATGGAGATTTGGACGATAATGTACACTTGCAAAATACAATGCAGTTGATAGATGCATTGACTGACCGCAGTGTTCCGTTCGAGTTTATGATTTATCCAGGTAGTCGGCATGGTTGGAATAAATCTAAGGTAGCATATGATTTCAGAGAAAGGGCTCGTTTTTATTTTCAATACCTGTTGGAAAAACCCTTGCCAAAAGAGTTTAACTAATTTTTGTAATACAGCTGGTGACCGTTATTTTAGACTGTCACCAGTTTTTGTATTATAACCATAAAGAAGGAGTAAGTCATTTGAAAAACAGGAACAAGTAGTTCGCCGATTTCTACAATCTTTGTCTTAATAAAGATTTATTTTCAATTGATGTAATCCAAAAAATATATCATCTTTGCAGTATTATCTGTTTGTATGTTAGAATTTTTAAAGGAAAGCACGTTTAAAGCAAATGAAGTGTTTTTCAGGGCCTTAAATATTTTGAAGAAGCACTATATCTCTGTGGCCGGATTGTGTTTTCTACTTTTTGTAACCAATAATTTGTCCGCTTTCTTGGCCATGTATCTTAGTGATATCACAGGTAGTGCGATAAAGGTATTGCTACTTATTGTCTTTGTGGTACTTTTCTTTGGATTACAATTGGTACTTATTAAGAGGGCAATACTATTGGCCAGTAATGTCGAGCATGCAGCGCTAAAAACTTACATTCCCTCACCTAAGCAATTTTTGAATTTTCTATTCGGATTGGTTCTCTATTCTGTTTTGACAGGAGTTGTGTATCTGGGATGTTCAATTATATGTATGCCCTTGTTGTATATGGGGGTTCAAATGGAAACGATTCTATCAGAAATAAATCCGGCGTTGACGGGGGTATTTATGATGTTGATCTTGATTCGAATCTCTTTCTTTCCTTTCTTTATATTGGAGAAAAACCATAATATATTTAGGGCTGGACGTCTTAGTGTGGCTTTTACTAAGGGAAATGTGGTGAATTTGTTTATGCTTATGCTCGTGTTAGCGTCTGCTTACATTTTACAGTTGACATTCGAGTACTTTGATTACCCGCTTATGGCTAAAGTGTTAAGTGTACTTAATACGTTCATTATTATTCCATCTGCGAGTTTGGTGCTGGCTATTGCTTATGTCGATATGT
>JAITLW010000358.1 GCA_031277715.1 Sphingobacterium sp.
CCTAGTTCAATTGGAATACGTTATTGCGGTAGATACCTATCGGAGTTTCGTAGCCGCCGCCGAAAAGTGTTTTGTTACACAGCCGACCCTCAGTATGCAGATTCAGAAGTTGGAGGAGTCGTTGGGAGTCAAAATTTTTGACCGTAGTCGACAGCCTGTAATTCCTACGGAGGTAGGCAAGCGGATTATTAAGCAAGCCCGTGCCGTTCTTACGGAGAGTAAGAAGATTACAGAGATTCTACAAGAAGCTAAAGGCGAACTAGAAGGGGAGTTCAGAATTGGAGTGATACCTACAGTTGCTCCCTACCTTTTGCCTGGGGTGATTACATCATTTTTGAAAAAATATCCTAAAGTCCAATTGCAAGTCTGGGAATATACCACAGAGCGGATTATACAGGAGCTCAAGGCCGGAACGCTCGATTGCGGTATACTATCAACCCCTTTACTGGATAATACCATCTTGGAAATGCCTTTGTTTTATGAAACATTTGTGGCCTATGTATCCGAAAAGAGCACGCTTTTTGATAAGAAGATGCTAGGCTATGATGATTTGTCCCAAGAGAAGCTATGGTTGCTTAATGAAGGACATTGTATGCGGGGGCAGGTGCTCAATATTTGTAACTATAAGCATAATCAAGGGGCGAACGGTGCTTTCGAATACAATACAGGCAGTGTAGAGACACTCAAGCGTATGGTAGAGATTAATGATGGATTGACGATTTTGCCCGAATTGAGTATCTTAGGGTATAATGAAGACCAATTGGGGCATGTGCGCTATTTTAAAGCTCCCGAGCCTGTGCGTGAAATTAGTATAGTCACTACACATAACTACGTGAAGAAAATGGCTGTAAAGGTCTTAAAAGATGAGATATTAACAGTCATTCCCGAACGCTTTAAATCAAATAAAAAGAAAGATATTATCGGTTTTAATATCTAAACAAAAATCATATGAGGAGTAGATTTCTGAAGAGATTGGATCGGATTAATAAGTGGCGGATGGAAAGACTTTCGAACCGAAACTTTTTAGTAATACTTGCTTTTTTAGTCGGGCTGATAGGTGGATTAGCTGCCGCGTTACTTAAAGGACTGACACATTTTATCGCATCTGCCTTACAGGACGATGTCGAGTGGCATATCAAGTATTCCGTTTATCTCATTTTTCCCCTGATAGGTATCTTGTTGAGCGTATTGTATGTACGCAAGTTTTTGAAAGGCAAGACATTTGAACACGGGATCACACCTATTATCTATTCCATTTCCAGGCGGTCTAGCCGTATAGAAGTACACAATGTCTACTCACAGATCGTGACCAGTGCGATTACCGTAGGTTTTGGAGGGTCCTGTGGACTGGAAGCACCGATTGCACATAGCGGATCAGCAATAGGGTCTAATATTGGGCGTTTCTTTGGACTGAGTTATAGAGAGGTGACTATGTTGTTGGCCTGTGGTGCCGCAGCCGGTATATCGGGAGCCTTTAATAGTCCGATTGCTGGAATGATTTTCGCCATTGAAATATTACTGCCTGAGTTTTCCATTCCTGCTTTTATTCCCTTATTGATTTCGTCAGCTCTGGCTGCAGTTGTCTCTAGACTTCTGTACAGTGAACCGCTTTTTCACACAGCCCTTACAGATTGGGAAGTAGGAGCGTTGTTCTTTTATTTTCTTCTGGCTATTTTGATAGGTCTGTTTACGGTTTATTTTTCTAAACTCAGTCAGCAGGTGAAAAGTTGGTTTTCAAAGATACAGAACCCTTACAATAAAGTATGGAGCAGTGGATTAGCATTAGGGTTATTGATTTTGGTTTTCCCTGCCTTATATGGAGAAGGTTATCTCACGATACAGCAGATTTTAGATGGACAGTTTGACTCCATTGTCAAGAATAGTCTGTTCTCTGATTTCAAAGGACTGGGCTGGGTAGTGGTATGCTATACCGTACTGACTTTATTTGCAAAATCTCTGGCTTCCCTATTTACAATTAGCGGCGGGGGCAATGGCGGTGTTTTTGGTCCCAGCTTGGTGATGGGGGGGCTTTTAGGGTTTGCTTTTGCCTATGGCGTTAATTTGACCGGTGTCATTGAGCTGAATGTCCCCAACTTTGTGATGGCGGGTATGGCAGGAGCATTAAGTGGTATTATGCACGCTCCATTGACCGGAATATTTCTGATCGCTGAGATTACGGGAGGCTATGCGCTGATGGTTCCTCTGATGATTGTCGCGTCCATTTCTTATTTGATAAACAGGGCAGTGATGAAGCACTCCATTTATACAAAAGTTCTTGCCGAATCCGGGGATTTGATTTCTTACGAAGACAAAGACCGGACCGTATTGAGTATGATGAAACTGCGTTATGTCATAGAGCAGAACTTTGTCTTGTTAAAGCCTGAAGAAACTCCGCTCGATAGAAAAGGTGATATCATCCATTCGAAGCGAAATATCTTCCCTATAGTCGACGATGAACGCAAGCTTTTAGGGATAATATACAGCGAACGGCTTTTTTCTATACTATTAGGTGAAGAAGAAGGTGCTGAGCGGACATTCGCTTCATTGGCGCAAAAGCCGATTGATATCATTCAGGAAAATGAGGATATGGAACGCGTGATGCAGAAGATGAATAAAGATGATGTTTGGATATTGCCGGTAGTGGATAGCCAGGATAGGTATCTTGGATTTATTTCTAAAGCTGCGGTATTCAATAAATACAGAGCGCTATTGATGAGGCAGGGGACCTACCTCGAATAATGAATAATGGCTCTTAGTTTCTAAGAGCCATTATTTTTGATATATATTTTCCTACGATGTCAAATTCAAGGTTGACCACAGTTCCCACATCTACATGTTTTAGATTGGTATTTTCTATCGTGTAGGGAATAATAGCTACAGAAAAACGGTCCTGTAGAGAGTTCACCACAGTCAGACTGATTCCATTTACCGCTATCGAGCCCTTTTCGACCGTGATATTGCTAAATGAAGGATCATACTGAAAGGTGAACAGCCAGCTACCATCGTGATTCTCTTTTGAGATACACACCGCTGTCTGGTCTACGTGCCCTTGTACGATATGGCCATCAAACCTTCCGTTTGCCTGTGTACAGCGTTCAATATTGATTAGTTGTCCCTCTTCAAGAGAATTTAAACTCGTTTTTTGTAAGGTTTCGTCAATAGCAGTAACCTTATGGATATCTCCATCTATCCCCACCACAGTAAGGCATACCCCATTGTGAGAGACACTCTGGTCTATTTTAAATTGAGAAGATAAATCCGAATGAATATAAATATGAAGATTCGTTTGTTCCCGTTCTATTTTTGTGACGGTTCCTAATGTTTCGATAATACCAGTGAACATAAGTGCTAAAAAGATGTTTAAGCAAAATTAGGCAAATGTATACGTATAAGCAACTCTTTTGGTCAGGGGATTGTTAGTTGTTCGGTTTGTTAAAAAATAAGATAAAAAGCAATTTATTTTTATTTGTGTAAATAATACACTAACTTTAACTAATTCCTATAACGGAGTGGTGCGGTTGCATATATAGCTCTCGTTTGTTTTTCTTATTAGTAAATTATTTCCCTGAATATCAGTGTCTTAGCTTTTCTTGTGCTATTTTGCTTCAAAAACGTTTGGATTGAATAGAAAATATATGTTACCTTCGCTTAGGTTTAGGTTGATTGCCTCGTCTAGAGGTTAAATTTTAAAGCCTGAGAAATCGCCTGATTCTCTCAGGCTTTTTCTTTTTATAAGCCCTCCAAAAACCAATTAAAATTGTATTCCCGCTCTTTATTCCTGATAAAAATGTTTTGAAGTCTTGAAAAGTGTAAAGTAAGATGTTGTTTGTGAAGCTATTATAAAGTCTTTTCAGAATGATTGGTAAAAAAAGTTTTAGTTTCACATAAAAGTTATATTTTTGCGGAACGGTCTCCGTAGTTTAATGGATAGAATTTCAGATTCCGGTTCTGAAGATGTGGGTTCGACTCCCGCCGGGGACACCAACAAAAAAGAGCATTTGATACAATCAAATGCTCTTTTTTGTTATGCTATATACTAGTTGACTAGTGACCGTGTCCGTCTTCTGTAAAGTGAAGGTCGAATTTAAGATCTAGGTCATTTGCTCCGGTGAACGACGTGAAGTTCGTATTATTCCAATCTTTTTTCGGATCGATGGTTTCTTTAACTTTAGGGTTTAGGTGGCGCATGATATAGCGTGTTGTAAACGTTGATGAAGCTTTCAATACGGTTATGTATCCTTGCACACCTACTTTAACCTTTGTGCCATCATTTTTCTTGTCACTGTAGGTTACAAATACATGGTCCTCTGGGATATTTAGGATAAAGGCAAAGTGATTGTCATCTTTTTCTACGAAAGACTGTTGCGTTTCGCGTCCTGCAAAATCCTTGATCGTAACATTGAAGCGGTACGATTTTCCTACTTCCAAATGGGTGTGTGCACCCACCGGAGGTAACATTTGGCTACCGGTAAAATCTATTTTCTCCACTTCTGGATTTTCTATTTCGGTGTAGTGGTAGTGGTCACCATGCGCTTCACCTGCGACCTCGGTAAACGTGATCGATGCTGATCCCACTTCTTCTTGATCTGTTTCTGGTGTAGGTTCATCTTTTTTACAAGCAGTAGTAAGAGCGAAAATGGAAATGAATAGTATAGTTATGTATTTTTTCATGAGAATAAATTGTTAAAATGTAAAATTGACTTTAAGAGACACATTGCGTCCTAACGCATGTGCATAGTACCTAAACCGATCCATATAGTCTTTGTAAGCCTCGTTAAAGACATTGTCGACAGCAAGCTGGAATTCTGCCGTTCGTTGGGATTTGAGTTTAATAGAAGACGCCAATACCGCGTCAAAGAGATGGTATGCCGCAGGTGGTGCAGCAAAGTCCGAATTCGGTTCATACCGTGTCTGCTTCGCTTGGAAATGATGCTTAATCTTGATATAGCTTAGTATCTGGTTTGGAGCAAAGCGATAGGAGAGATGTTGCTGCAGTTTCCAGGCCGGTATATTAGGAAGGAACTCATCTTTCGTAACATTTTTAGCCTTGACAATAGATATGTTTAGTCCATATTGCCAGTTTTGGTTGATATCTGCTAGGGTCGATAAGTCTGCACCATAGAAAAACGCTCGGTCCTGTCGGTATTGAAACAGCGGAAATGTGCCACGGATAGTTTGGCGTGTAGAGTCAGGGACAGGCTGGCTATAGATATAGTTTTCTATCACCTGCGCAAATAGGTCCACGTTTGCTTTGATAAAACCCTTGTCCATGGAGAGGGAATTTATCCACTTCAAACCTTTCTCACTCTTCAGATTCTTATTCCCAACCTCATAGGTACCTGTACCATGATGTATTCCATCACTGTATAGCTCATTAGCAGAAGGTGCACGCCAGGCCAAACCTAGATTACTTTTCCAGGTGAATACAGCGTTGACACGTTGGCTGATTCCAGCTACCCCCGAGATATTGTGAAAATGTTTCCTGTCCGTCATTAGATACTGTGGAATTAAGCCATCCTCGGTGATTTTAGAATAATCATATTGATAACCTGCAGCATCAAAGAACTTATAGTCATAACGTACTCCTGTCTCTAACAGATAGCTCTTAAACGGTACCTTAACACTGACAAAGGCGCCAAGACCATGATTGTCAAAGTTTGGAATGATAGGGGTTGAGCCCGTTCCGGGTACATTGTTGTTTACCTGTAGGTTTCCTGATATTCCAGCCATAAAAGATGGACGGCTGTATACCAGCTCCAATTGTTGGGTATTCAGGAGGATATCGGCCATCGGTACATCATTTTCAGCAACACGGCGCAGATCAAACTCTTTTCTATGATTACGCTGTATACTGTATTGAGCTTGGATCTGACTGTTTTCGTCAAGCTGGTACAGGTATTCTAGTTTCGCCAATTGATGGGTGACACGCTGCTTTGGTGCTCCGATTTTATAAGAAAAACTATATTCTTCAAAAGGTCTTCCGTGTTCTATTCTTGCCAGTATGTCCTCTTTTGAACCAATATGAGCTCCTTGGAATACACCTAAAGTATTTCCGAAATGGCTTAAGTACATTTTGAACGTGTTTTTACCAGTTTTATAGGACGCGAAAAAATTACCATGAAGCTCCTCATTGCCCGTATTCCCCAGGTAATAGTCGGCCGATTTCAGATTACCTTGTTTACCAGTTGTTATTCCGGCCCGGTAGGAGAACTGTCCTACAGTCCCCTCTAGCTTATTGTTGAGGAGTAGTCCTCTTCCATTACTATTGAATAGAATAGCATGGCTACTTTGGGCTTTCCGGTCGGCAACGATAGCAGATGGACTTATTTTGATTACCCCTCCGAGCGCATCCGGGCCAAAGCGCACCGCGTCCGAGCTTTTTATCACCGTAATCTCTTCTGCCGAAAACGGGTCTACTTCTGGGGCATGATCCGTTCCCCATTGCTGGCTTTCATGTCTTACCCCGTGGTTTATAAGTAATAGTCTGTTGCCATATAATCCATTTATAACAGGCTTTCCATTATTTGCCCCCGTTTTTAGCGTATTGACTCCGGCAATTTCACTCAGTACACCCGCGAGATTTTTGCCCTGACTTTCCTGTCTTTGCTCTTTGCTGAGCGTAATCGAGGTATGTGGAGCGGAGACCTGTGCATTTGCTGTCACAGTAACTGCTTCCAGTTGTTGCACATCTTTTTTCAGCACAATTGTTATAGCCGTATCCTGACTAATTTTTATATTGGCTTCCTTTTTTTTATAGCCACTATGGTCTATATAGAGTGAAGACGCCCCTTTGCATAACTGTTGAAATACATATTTACCTGGACTAGCTTCCTTTGGACGTGTATTATTGTTCAAATACAGCTGTGCGTTGCCAATTGGCTGATGGTTTTCAGCGTCAATTAGCTGGACCTTCAGCGTTAAATTGCAGTTTTGACCGTAGGCAAATATAGAGGTATATAATGCCCACTGAGCGATTAGAACGATAATCGTCTTCATGAATAGTGTCGTTAGTAAATCTTTAATTAAGCATGTACCTTTTCAGTGGCAAAGCAAGATTGCGATGTCCAGTGATAGGGAAATGGAACTCTACAGCATAGCAGTAGCTATATTAATTTAGATATACAGAGGAGGACCTTTGTTTGTGTGTAAACGAGGCTCAAGTGTTACTATAGTGGTATCGAGTGATACATTGTAAGTCGAATAACTAATAGAGGGTATATACTCTAATTGTAAGGCGTCGGTTGCTGCCAATGAATTTGGCAGGTAGATGTAATAACAGATAGCACAGTCATCATGCACTGTCGACTCATCCGTATGTTGGCAGGAGCTGTTGTCCTGTCCGTGGCAATCGTCATGTTTATGTAGCAGCAAGCTTCCTGAAACCCAGAGATGGGTTATAGCGAATAGGAGAGCAGCTGTTTTAATGAAGATATGCATTGCATGCAAAGATACCTCTATTGCATCAATGTTGCAAATTAAAATACACTTTGTTGCGTTAGTTTATGATCTTGGGTGAAACTGTGTAATTACAGACTGAAGGTATTCTTTGTCTATATGTGTGTAAATCTCTGTTGTCGTGATGCTTTCGTGACCGAGCATGTCTTGTATAGCCCGTAAGTCGGCTCCTCCTTCCACGAGGTGCGAAGCGAAGCTATGTCGGAAAGTATGGGGGCTGATTTGTTTATTTAACCCGATTTTGGCAGCGAGTTCTTTGATTATTATAAAAATCATTACCCTAGAGAGGGTGGCACCGCGGCGATTGAGAAAAACAAAATCCTCATGGCCTAGTTTTATTTTCTGTTGGTTGCGTACTTCCTGCAGGTATATTTTTAGGTACTTAATGGCTTGGCTACCGATGGGAACCAGGCGTTCTTTACTGCCTTT
>JAITLW010000014.1 GCA_031277715.1 Sphingobacterium sp.
AGAAGATATAAAAGACCTCAAGATGATTTTTCTTCATCAGGCGAATGACAAGATGGATGAGGCGATTGTTAAGCGATTTTTCGAACTATACAATGTTGCCGAACTACCAGCGAATGTCATGCCTATGAATATTTCCTATATGGGAAATAGTTCCGTAGCAACGGTTCCTACATTGCTCCATCAGGTTCTGAATAAAGAGATTGGGTCTTTCGTCTTGAATAAAGGCGACCTGATTATGTTTGCTTCGGTCGGTGCCGGGATGAACATAAATGCCATCACCTACAGATGGTAAGTGTCGTTTTATGACATTCAGACCACTATAATATTCTACGTTATCTAAGCTGTCAAGAGCTTTTCGTATATCAATAATCACGAGTGCTTTCTTGTTTTAAGGAAGCACTCGTTGCTTACAGCTATCCCCCATAGACAAACTGTTTTTTAAAATAGCAGATTAACTATTTCTTCTTTGAACATTTTTAGCGTTGCGCTGTTCTACTTTGAAAAAATGATTTAGAGCTTATTCAAAGGAGAGATCCTCTGCTAACATCGAAAGAAGTAATGGCTTTAAATCGCGTATATAACCATAGTTAAAAGGGGATGATAGGTTTTATAAAATTAGATTTTAATACGTTAATGACATTAAGAGATAGAGGATATAATATTCTTCGTTCTACTTCTTCTATTTCTGATGCTAATCCTACCTGGATTCCAGACTACGTTGATGTTACTCGTTTTTTTGAATTAGACAGTGAGGAAATAGCCAAAATATCCGGACCATTGGTTGGCAAACATTTTTTGTTGATAGACGACGCTTTAGCCAACAATACCAATGAAGAATTAATTGGTGAAGTTTTTATACATGACGAAATTATTGACTGACAGTGGTGTCCTCACAGTAGTTTCTCAACCGTTGTAGAAACATGGCCCAGTTGTAGTTACACCATTTATAGTATTCAGTGACTACGCGCCAGTCGGTATGGCTCAATACCACCGTGGTTTTATTACCCTGCTCCGACAGTTCAAACGAAACCATCGTTCCAATCCATTCCTTATCCGACTCTATACATTCCCATACGATTTTTCTGTTCTCCTCGAGGGTTATAATTTTCATTTTAGTGAGTTCCGGCTCGTTAAAATCAAATTCATTTATAAAGCCTACCTGAGGTTTGACACGCAGTTTTTTAGTCCATATTTGAGCCAAGCCTTCTTCAGTTGTGAGGACTTGATACACTATTGAAATAGGTGCTTTTATGTAATTGACAAGTTCAATGTTTGCCATGTCTTTTAGGATTTATGAAAAGTTCTTAAACGCAAATTTAACAAAGTGATGGATATAGAAACTTTGCAAATGACAAGTTATTCGTTTCCTTAATAGTAATCCTTTTAGGAAGGGAGTAGAGCTTTTAACCTAGCTATCATTTTGTCTACGGGCAGCTCTGTTTCAAAAAAATAGTTAGATTGCCATTGTTGACTCTTCATCGCTTGACCGTTATTGGTCGTGTCCCATGGTGTATAAAGGCGAAAGCCTCGTTTTCCTTCCTTATGATCCGTACTCAGAATATTAGCGAGCACCAAAGCCTGTTTCGGAAATATGAAAAAACTATCTTTTTCGGATTTTTGCGCCATGATAATATATAGTTCCGTAGAGTGGTTCTGATGAAAAGGAATTGTCTTCCCTTTGAAGTCACGTTGCCAAAGAGTAACAAATAGACCCGTTTTCTTAGGGGTGATTTTTGCTTTTCGAAATTTCACATGCAATCCGTTAACAAGAAAATCACAGCCCATATATTCACTAGCTTCTTTGTCAAGTACGGGGTCAGAAATCTCCAAGTCTAGGGGAGCCCATATCGTACGCTGTAATAGTTGGAGTTCCAAAAACATCTATCAAACCTACATAAATTCGCCTTTACACGCAATATAATTGCGTTGGAATACAAAAGTAAGTTTTGTAGCTCTCTCCATCCACTTGGATATTTTTATGGAGGAAATATGATGATTTACACGTTCTACTTGAGGTCTGCTTTCAACTAATGGGAAAACAGCAATTTAATAGTTATATTGGCGAGAGGATGGTAGCTCGTTATCCTTTTTTAAACATTATTTTTAATGCACTCAGATAGCCCGCTTAATGATTTAAATATCAGCTTGTTCGATAGCGAACAGCTTTTCAAAGCCTGTAAAGAGATCAAGACCTATCTTGAAGACTCTTTGTTGGCTATTCATCTGTATGGGTCTGCTCTAGACGGAGGTTTGAAGCCTTACAGCGACATTGATTTGTTCGTGACCATAGACAAACCGATGGCAGATAAAATTCGTGTAAAATTAATGCAGGCCCTTTTATCCTGCTCAGCGAGCCCCGGTACAGATCCTAGCATGCGTGCATTGGAGGTTACCGTTGTCAACTATCATGATATCGTACCTTGGAAATATCCACCACGGCGGGAGATGCAATTTGGCGAGTGGCTGAGAGATGATATCCTGGAGGGAGTTGTTGAGCCGGCTTTGGTCGATGTAGATTTATGTATATTGATCAAGAAACTTAGAACAGCTAGTATTCCTATTGTTGGTTTACATGCTGTTGCACTTTTTGAACCCGTACCAGATCAAGATTTCTTACGCACCCTTCAGACTACCTTGGATATATGGAATACCGAAGACGATTGGGTGGGGGATGAAAGAAATGTTATATTGACGATTGCGCGAATCTGGTTTAGCGCATCGACGGGAAAGATTACTTCTAAGGAAGAGGCATCGAACTGGTTGATTGATCGAGTTCCGATAGCTTATCGGTCGTTAGTCGCCAAAGCTAGACAGCAATATATAACAGGAGACAAAGAGGAACTGGTCCAAAATCCAAAAGAGATGACCACTTTCATTAATTTTGCAAAACAAACTATAAGATCCATCTTGGTGGATTGAAACTGTTTTTTCTTAGCTCTTATAGTATTGAACGTTTCAGAATTAACTTTTCAGTAGGAAGCTCATCTTCCATACCAATAAAGAAGGACTCAAATCCAAATTTTTCCAAGAGCCTCTTTGAGGCAATATTATCAGGATCTATAATACCAATAATATCGTGGTTTGGGTAAAAATCATTTGCTAAGGTTAGCATTGCTGTACACAGCTGTGTGCCATAACCTTGACCCCAGTAATTTTTTTTAAGAATATATCCAATCTCGAGCTTCGAGGAATCCTGTTTATGACGTTCTAATTTACAATCTCCCAAAAAATTACCGCTCGCATCATAGACTTTAAAATACCCCAGGTTCTCCTCCTGACCATTAATGCCCAGAATCGAGTCAAACTTGTTCCTTGCTTGCTTTTCTGAGAGTGCCTGCCCCGAAATATAGCGCATGATATCGTCGTCGTAAACCAAAGTTTCGAAAATACTGAAATCCGGGGCTGTATATTTAGTATACGTTATCTTACTCTTTTCCATAGCAACTTTCCAAGACCTTATTCGACCATGTTTGGACGTTCGTTATCAAATATTTCTTCTACATCGGCTTCCACCAGTAAATCAAATAGTTTACCGTAGCCATGCTGTATCTTATATTCTAGTTCATTTTTATATAGAGGGAACAAACTATAGAGATTAATAATTCTGTTACCACTTTTTATTTCCATGAAATCTTCGTCAAAAGTAGCTGAGGGGAGGAGTAGGCAACTTGTAAAAGAAGTGGATTCATCATAGGGTTCCGCAATATCGTACCATGCTTGCAAGGTATGACCTTCTGTCAAAAAGGTATCCCGGTGGTGAGGGAATCTTGCCATCTCTTTC
>JAITLW010000114.1 GCA_031277715.1 Sphingobacterium sp.
CTAGGTGCTGGATAATATGTCCTACGAAATCGACTCCCGCCAGCTGACTCGCCAAGCCTAATGCGCCGGGACTATACACATTGATTTCCATGATTTTGTCGCCTACGATATCCAAACCCACGAGATACATACCATCCTCTTTTATCTTGCCGCTGACCTGTTCTACCAGACGCAGTACATTATCATCCACCTTCGCCTTCACCGCTGTGGCACCTTGATGGATATTGCTTCGGATTTCGCCCTCTTTTTGCACGCGCTGTACGGCGGCATACTCGCCATCGATGACGATAGGCTCGCCTTCCAATAGGAAAAAGCGAAGATCTCCCTTTGTAGCTTCTGGTAGGTACTCCTGTGCAATGACATAACCGTCCCGCGCAATCACTTCTACCGTCTGTTTGAGATTCTGAGGAGCACCTGCCGAAATCATAAACACATTCTTCCCGCCAGAGCCTTTCACCGGTTTTAATATTATCTTATCACCCTGTGCCTCCATAAAAGCCTGTATATCCGACACAAAGCGGGTGACTAGCGTTTTGGGTCTTACGGCCTTTGGGAAATTCTCCAAATAGAGTTTATTGCTCGCCTGTACCAGATAGTCGGGGTCATTGATAACCAAGCGCCCCATGTACTTGACGAGTTGTGCAAACTGTAATCCCATAGCTGCGGCCCAGGGTCTATTGTACATATCCATGACCGGGTCGAAGCGGAGCCAAAGCACATCGATATCCGCCATATTATACCGTTGCTTCTCCGCTCGCCGTAAGCTCGCCAGCAGCTCCTCTTTACTATCGATTGCCGTACCGGCCGGAATAACACGGGCGTGCGCTTCCACATGCCGATCATCTATATAGACAAAGTCCGCCAAGCCAATGTAAATAACCGTATGTCCACGCTGTAAGGCCTCATAGGCCAACAGTGTCGTTGTAAAACCATTCTCTTCTTTATGGGTCTGATTAATCAAAAATGCGATGTTCATATAGATGTTGCTATTGTATCATTTTAAAAATACTTCCTTCGTTTCTTACCGAATCCAGTCTCGGTTGATAGGCATCGCTCAGATAACGGGGTTTGACCAGCGGTGCATACATATAGCCCCGTTGAATCAAATCCTGAATAATCGGGATATAATCTTCGCGGATCTTGCCTACGGTCAGCAGACTGAGGTCTTGCCCTTGCTTGATGTAGTCTATAAGTTCCATCAATCCCTGTAGGTACAAGGCATCCTTGGTCAGTCCGCCACCACGATAAACGCGCATTGTAATATTGAAAGCGGTCTCTTCTGCAAAGTGATAGTCCTCCAGCAATAAAAAGAAGGTATCGATAAAGCTATGTCCCATAAGCATATTGCGCACCGCGATAACACGGGCGGCCAATATGCGCAAGCGCTGGTTGGATAAGCCTCCGATCAGGTACTCAGCAAATACCGCCAGTCCTTCCTGCAATTGCTCATAGCCAGGTACCCCAAGACTAAACAGCTGCAGCGGCTGCGCTTTACCGTTAAAGTAGGTGACGATATGGGTGCCGACTTCGTGCTGTACCAACGCCCGTGCCCGTTCGGGTGAAATCTGGTAGTCTTCACCAATATTGAGTACCCCACGGTTTACCATCACCCCCGAGATATCCGAGCGTACACGTACTGTTGTCTTAAAGTCTTCAGACTGCTCGCTGAGGTAAGCAATCTCCTCCCGCGCCAGTTGGGCAAACTCCTTTGCATTAAGCTTTCGCTCCGGCGCCACTGGCTGTGCTGCCGAATTGTGCGCTATCACCGTAAGGATAGACTGTGCCACCTGCAGCAGGTCGTCGCTCACATTGCCAAACACCTGTAGACTACCATGCATAAAATCTTCTGTATTACGGTCGGCTAGCATACTCATCATCTCGTCCAGCTCCCGTCGTTTGTCCCGAAATAGGTAGGCAATCGTCGGGTCGTAGATATCTTCGATGCGCAGATTGTACAGATTGCGTTTCACAATATCGGGATCTATGGGCATCGGTCTATACTGAAATACTGGAGTCTTGCGGAATCGTGCTTTCTTAAAACTCTCCCAGGCCTCGGAGACATTGATAGGGGTAACCAAGAGCAAAAAATCAAAACGCATGCTCTCCGCGGTAAGCACCTTATCGATATCAAAAACGTTAGCTGTTATCTCCTTCTTCAGGTTGAGGCGAAACATCGTCGGATTCTGATCCGTAAAAAGCCGTACATACTCAAAAAAGACACGTAACAGGATTTTGCCCAGCGACTCGCTGTAATGGCGCAACAGAATAGGGAGGTAGTCACCGCTGCTCAAGCGATAGCTAGGCCGTACCGATAGTCCCAGCGTATAGATACTCTTGTCCATGGACTCTTTTAGGGTAAACAGCCGCTCATAGGCGGGGTTACAGGGTACTTCTTTTAGCTTCTTAATATCTGCTACAATATCCGAAGCTTCTGTCTTTAGATTCTTGAGCATATATTCGGCAAGGGGTAGAATTCCTTTCTGACCGAGTTGAATCTCGACATCGGCGACCTGCTCGTTGGGCGCATTCCACACCTCTACTAAGAGACAGGAGCCAAACTGCTCCTGGATGCTGAGGGCTATCTTGCGCAGTAGCGCTGGTACCTCGGCATCATGCTCTTGGATAATAACGCTCGCCAGCTGGGATTTTGCCAGATTGGACAGCATTTTGTCTTTTCCGGTTACACTTGTCCTATAAATGAATATACAGGGTACAATCTTTCGAAACACCAGTTTGCCCACATTGGGCAGCTGTACATGAAAGGGTTCTTTCGCCTTAATAGCGCCCAAAATAAAGTTAAGTCGCTTATCATCCCTCATACGCAAAATACTCCTTTAAGCTCTGTACGGTATTAATCAGTAACTGTTTGCATGCGGCTATCCGCTTTACCTCCGGCTCACCCGTCCATTCGTTCATAAAATCCTTGCGAAACTCGATAGAAAACACACAGCCCTTGTCCCCAAAGCGGGTATTTAGAAACTGCGTGAGGTAACCGCCCTTAAAGCGGACATTCTCCCGTATATCAATAGGCAAGCCATACAGCGTTTGAGAAGCAATGGCATGGATGAAGGTATCCGTTAGTTCCCGCCACTTCGGATCGTTATAATGCGTACCTAGATTGATTTGCGGATTCGCTTCTTCATCCACTGTAGCAGTAGGAGAATCACGATTGGCATTATAACTATGTATATCCAACACCACAAAGAAACCGTTTTTTTGAATAGAAGACTGTATATGCTGCTCGATAAGCCGATAGATATACTGATGTTTCTTATACAGCTGCTCGATAAAGGTCTGTGGAAAATTCGCCTTCCATACCTCGAGTCCCCAGGCCTGTTCGGGGTGGAGGTACACGGATTGTTCGACGGGCCGGTTTACATCCAGTTGGAACCGCGAGGTGCCTACCACAAACTGATTGACGGGCAGTTCGGCAATCAACGCAGTATAGGGGTCTTCCTCGCGCAGACGTTGCTTTTCTGACAGCAATAGATAGGGGAGCAGATCGTCGTCGATAAGATGACCATCGTGCAATGCAAAAGACCAAAATGGGCTATCTAGGGTATGTATATGGTAATTTACTTGTAGAGACATAGGCGTAAGATTTAGCTCTTTTAAATTAGAACAGTAGGGCGCCTAAAAAGTTTTTTTCAGATAGTTGTAACCGTTTCTTTTCTGGTGACGACTAATGGGGAAAGAACATTAAAAAAAAAGACATGGGACAAGACACAACAGTAGCTATCGTATCTATAGGATTCTTCGCAGCTATTACATTATCTATCTACTTCGTCATGAAGTTCAGAGCGATTCGTACGGCAAACTCCGATGGCGCGCCTGTCAAAAGAGAGCCTTATGACTGGCAGAAGCCCGGCATCGTGGTGCTTGGAATAGGAACTGGTATCATTATCGTAGGAATACTCCACGAATTAGGTTATTTTCAGTCACAGGATGCCATCCCTATGGGAATCATTACCGTATGTACGGGTATCTCTATGATTATTGCTAACAAACTGGATAAAAAGCAAGAAACCAATAACTAAGAATGGACCAAGTCTACATTGATAAGGTACTAGCGGGAGACCCATATGCTTTTACGTATTTTCTTACGACTTATAAGCATATGGCCTATTCTGTCGCACACTCTATTGTCAAGCAGGAACACCTGGCCGAAGAAGTGGTTCAGGATGCTTTCATGCGTTGTTATCAGTCGCTGGGGGCCTTCAAAAAGCAATCCAAATTCAGCACTTGGTTCTATCGTATTGTTGTAAACTGTGCTTTTAGCACGGCGCGTCGGTTGAAACCGGAACCCATAGAATTCAGCGCTGAAGAACATGACGTAGCCTGGGATGAAAATGCCTTTGACAGACTGCTAAAAAAAGAACAGGAACAGCTCATACAGGAAGCTCTATTGATGATTCCGGCTAATGAGGCGCTGGCACTACGTCTCTATTACCTCGAAGAACTATCGATTCAAGAACTGTGCGACATTACGGGATGGACCGACTCCAATGCCAAAGTAATCTTATTTAGAGCCCGCAAACACCTCTACGGCACACTCCGTAGATTAATGAAAGAAGAATATTATGGAACATAACGATAAACTATACGACCTACTCAAGAACAGCAAACTTGAATTGCCTTTTGCCGATTTCGAAAGCCGTATGATGATGCAGATTGTCGATTTTGAAAAGGCTAAAGCCCAAATGCACCAAAGCAGGAAAATGGCCCTAATTTTCTTTCTGATAGGCACCGTCTTTGGTATGCTCCTCAACTATGTGCTAGGCTTAGTACTATCTTCCTATGGTCTGCCCCAAGCTTCCCTGGACAAAATCTCTTTCTTCTCCCAGATTATCTACGTGGTCCTCATTGTGCTCTTCAGTGACAAACTGTGGAAGTTATTTAAGATGACACGGGAATCCGGTACTAAAAAATCAACTTAAGCCCGCCATAAAAATTACGTGTGGCTGCGGCATTAAAGTAGCGGCCACCAAAAGCATTGATATCATTTCCTAAACTGTAGCGCTGATTCAGCACATTGTCCACACCGGCATATACCTGCACCGATACGCCATAAAAGCGAGGAGCGGTATAGCTGAGTTTGGCCTGTACTAAATGAAACTTCTTTGCATAGATACTATTGGCATCGTCCAAAGGCATGGAGGATGTAAAGTTGTGATAGAGGTTCAGATTAAGCTGATAAGGGAAATCGATTTTAACACTATTGGTCCATACCCACTGCGGTACTGCGGTCATTTTATTTCCCGAATAGTCCTTATCGGCTACCTTGTACTGACCAAAATGATAGTCATTATAACTCACGGCACTGTGTATGCTCAATCCACGTAGTAGGGTCGATTGTGGCGAGACGGGAATTGCTCCCCACAGGGACAGCTCAATTCCTTTCTGCTTCATCTCTCCGGCGTTCTGATAATACTCCGCACCAGCTTCATTCAGACTACGTACGATTCCATTTTCCATGCGGTAGGTATAAGCGGCAATATCCAGAATCAGGTTATTGTTCTTATTCCGTATTTTATAACCGACCTCATAGTTTGTTCCGGATTCGGCCTGTAGATCAGTATTTATAGTATTGTCGGAAGAGCGTACCTCAGCAAGGGTAGGCGTAGAGTAACCTTTGGCCACGGAAGCCCGCCAGGACATTACTTCATTGAGGGTATAGGAACTCGCTATACGGGGCATCCATTGTTTATCAAAGGAAATGCGCCCATCTGCAGGCGTTGCTAGGGGGTACTTTCGGGTATAGTCGATGTGGTTGCCATTCAATCCGAGGGCACCTTCCAGATTCCAGTTCTTCATCAGTTCAATCTGTGCCCGATAGAATACATTCCACTGGCTATTGGTCATACCATCGCGTGCCTGTACGGCACCTGCCATGCCTTTGTTATTGTCGTAATTGTCGATATCACTGCTTCCTTTTATCCCCTCGAATCCCAACTGCATCTGCCAGGGCAGTGCCGCCTCTGGATTATCCAGTGACAGGTAGGTACGCAGTCCCCAGTTTTTCTCGATGCGCTCTTCGTAATTTGTTATAAAAGGGTTCTTGAAGTCTGTATAGGAGCCAAATAAAGAAATCTGATGGGATAGGTGTTTGCCGAGTTGCAGACGATGGGAAACACCTCCGAATCCGGTTTTGTTATAGATAGCAGCCTGTTGCTCCTTTGCTCCTGGATTGGGACCACCTGCAGGACGGGAAGCTCTCGGGTCGGCTTCGTATTGCGCCAAGGTGAGTCCGCCGGGAGTCTCGTACCCCAGGTCGGTATATAACACAAAAGCACGCAGCTGTGCTATAGGGGAGTATTGCCATTGATGGGCGGTCTGAAAGGTTTTCTTATTCAGGCCCGCATTATCCCGATAACCATCGGAACGTAAAAATGATTGGTCAAAAGAGAACTGATAATTGGGAGTCACTTTCTGCTGTAGGGACAGCGACTGCTGGAATAGGCCATAGGCACCGGCCGTAAGCTCGACCTCACGTCTGTTCTCCAATGTTTCAAAGCCCTTAGGGCTGATTTGTACAACTCCACCCGAATTGGCGCCAAAGAGTGACCCATCGGGTCCTTTGACCACCTGTATCGCTTGTATTCCTACCGGGGCAAGTAGATTAAGATAGGTATTGCCTCCGGCATCAGTAAGCGGAAACTCGTCCACATAGACCTTTGTATTACGAATACCAAAAGGCGAACGGATTAAACTTCCCCGCATCGCCAAGCGATATGAACCCGGCGAGCGTTCTTCCATACGTATACCCGGAACAGTATTCACCGCCGACACCAGGGATGTAGGCCCCTGTCGGGAGATAACATCTGCCGATAAGGTCTGGGTAGCTGAAGTAACACCCAAAGAAGACTGTTTGGCGAAGTATACCTTGATATCTACAGGCTGTAGAGCAATATTGGTACTGTCTTTAGGAACTTGTGCCGAAGCAGTAGTCCCCAGCAATGCAAGCAGAAGGGTTAGGTTGGTGGTCAAATATCTCATCTAACGCTAAAGATAGGGCTTTTCCCTTTAGAATGCTTCATTCAATCCCAAAAACAGGCCTTTCTGTCCAAATTTACCAATGGCGTAATCGATACACAGATTGGTACGGGTCATTTTATTGAAAAGCACCCGCAAACCTGCACCGCCCGAGGGTTGCCAGTACTTGAACAGCTTGGTACCCATCTGATCGTCTACAGTCTGAATATTTCCAAAGACCACACCGCTCAAGAACTGGTTGCGCAGTATCGGAAAGCGGTACTCGACCTCACCGTAGGCGTAAGAACGACCTTTAAAATACCCATTGGTATAGCCTCTGCCACTTTTTGCATAGGGGTCTTTACCTGTACCCGGCAAATCAAGATAAGGTAGTCTGCCACTCAGGTTGTACGAGCCGTAGTACCATAATGCCAATACATGATTGGGACGGCCACGCTCGGGAAACAGCTGAAAGTACTTGCGAAAATCGGTAAGGAGCTGTAGGGCATTCTGCGAACTCCCCATCCAGGTCTGGTTCATCCGAAGGACCACATCCGAATAGATACCTTTGTAGGCGCTATTGGGATTGTCTCGGGTCATATACTGTAGATTGAACATCAATCCATTATTATTGTTGCGCGCGGGATCAAAGCCGTTCCACTTGCTGTAAATCTCATTGGGCGAAGGGGAAACCTCTGTCAGGGTGCTGACATTGCGCTTTAACTCAAAATAGGCACCCGCACCGACAAATAGTCCTGGGCTCAATTTTTTGTAAATACGCTCATTGAATCCGTACACTGTATATTTGTTGACAAAACGGTCACGGTCTGGATTGCTGATGATGGATTCCTCTTCTGTAGGATCCGGCAAAGCATGCCCAATACCCATACCGTAATCAAGCCCTACCATCTTAGCGATGTGAAGACTACCTTTTAGATTCCATTTATTCTCCCGCGTATATACATCATGAAAAAGATAACCGAATACAATACCCCGGGTGGTATAGTTCAAGGCGGTAGCAAATACAGACATGCTGGTATTCTCTTTATCGCCAAAATGCAATCCACCTACAGCCTTAATACCTATCTGAAAACCGATACTCGGATTGTAATTGAGATTGGGTAGATAGGAAATACCTGAACGCTTCTCGGGCGTACCGTCTTTCTTTCTTTTCTTAAAGGGATTGATGTCCTGAAAAAGATTGACCACATCATATAGACTATCAGGGGGCAGGGGGTCGCCCTTTATTCTTTTTAAGAATAGACTGTCAGTTTGCTGCTCGAGGTCCTGTGCATAGCTATTTGATGCCAACAAGGGTAAAAACAAAAGGATGTACAGGTATCTCATAGGGGGGCTCTTTCCATATTAGTAGCACGAAAATAAAGATAAGTTTTGGCTTTTAGACGCTTCGGCGCCCACAAAAAACGTTTTTCAAATTCATTTGTTCTCTTTTTCTACGTATATTACAGGATAGGAATTGTTATAATTTGTATCAAAACATCTTAAATAAAAAATATTATGTTAATTAAAAAAGAAGAAACAGGAAGCAAAGGAGCCTTTGTTGCTTACGAGGAAAATAAGAAAATAGGGGAAATGAGTTATTCAATAGCAGGTACAGACAAGATCATTGTGGACCATACTGAAGTAGACCCCGAACAAAAAGGAAAGAGCATTGGCAAGATTCTATTACAGAAGGTAGTGGAACACGCTAGGGATAATAATCTGAAAATAATTCCGCTATGTCCTTTTGCCAAAGCTATGTTTGAGAAGAATGTTGATATAAGGGACGTACTGGCCTAACATCTGGATCGCTATCTGCTCCTTGAGGTCTCTCAGGCAAGGGGAGCAGGCTCGCTAATCTTGAAAATATTTCAGCTGTCCCAGCAAGCCGGTAAGCCCTCCGGTATGAATAAACAATATACGGCTACCTTTTTCGAACGTGTCCTTTTCCAATAAATCATGCAGTGCAAACAGTGCTTTGCCAGTATAGGTTGGCTCTATCATGATGCCTGTCTGCTGTACGAAGTCTTGTACAAACTGTATCAGCTCGGGCTTGACCTTTGCGTAACCTCCAAAATGGTAACCGAGATGGAGCCTGCTCTGCAGCAGACTAGCACCCAACTGCAGCATCTCGTCAGCGATAAATCCTCCTCCTTTCAATACCGGCACCACATGCAATAGACTTGTCCGATTCTGTTGTTCAATCCCCATAGCGATACCGGCGGCCGTAGTACCGGTACCGGCAGCGACAAAGATATGCTCATACTGCTGTTCGAGTTCGCCGACGAGTTCCGAACAGCCACGCGCACCTTCGGCCCCTGAACCTCCTTCATCAATCATAAAGCTGCTATCGGCTTCTTGAAGTTCATTAAAGAGCCTTTCTTTGTCTTTGTAATCCTCCCGTGATACAAATAAAAGCTCCATGCCAAACAAGCGGCACATATCCAGTACCGGGTTGGAAATCTCCTCGCCGCGTATGAATGCCTTAGCGCGAAAACCCGCCGACGCAGCGGCGCAGGCTACGGCTAGGATATGGTTAGACCAAACGCCTCCAAAAGTAATTAATATAGTTTTATCTAATCCTCTTGCTTTTAATAGATTATACTTCAACTTCCGCCATTTATTGCCGGATATGAACGGATGAATCATATCATCACGTTTCATATAGACTTGAACTGATTTTTGCTGATATAAAGGGTGCGAAAGTAGTTGTTCAGGGCTAAAGAGGAGCATAGATAAAAAAGACGTTGTTAATATTCAGTATATTGAAGTAAGAGTACGTCAAAGTTAGTACTTTTTGGTGTATTTCACTTACTTTTGTGCTATGAACGAAGACTTAGATATACAGGAACAAGACGAGCAGGAATTGTATGAACATATACGGATAGTTGCCGACAAAGGGCAGGCCTTGCTTCGTATTGACAAGTTTTTAATGAATAGAGTAGAGAATACCTCGCGCAACCGCATACAGAATGCAATTGATGCGGGTTCTGTCTTTGTCAATGATAAAGTCATCAAAGCCAGCTACAAGGTAAAGCCACTCGATGTCATTACAATGGTCTTACCAGACCCTCCGCGCGATACCGAGGTCTATCCCGAGGATATCCCACTTATCATTACTTATGAGGATGACGACCTGCTTATGGTCAATAAAGAGCCTGGCATGGTGGTACACCCTGGGTTCAATAACTATACAGGTACACTGGTAAACGCGCTGACGTTTCACCTCAATCAGCTTCCTACACTACCGGGCAATACAGGACGCCCGGGACTGGTACACCGCATAGACAAAGACACCTCTGGATTATTGGTCATCGCTAAGAATGAATGGGCTATGACCTATCTTGCCAAACAATTCTTTGAACACAGCATAGAGCGCCGCTATGTGGCCCTCGTATGGGGAGATATCACAGAAGATGGTACTATCTCCGGTTATATCGGCCGCGATATGAAAGACCGTCGGATAATGAATATGTACGATGACCCTGAAAAGGGCAAATGGTCGGTCACGCACTATAAGGTAATAGAGCGCTTGGGCTTTGTGACATTGATTGAATGCCAGCTGGAAACAGGACGTACCCACCAAATCCGTACGCATATGAAATCTATAGGTCATCCTATTTTCAATGATGCTAGCTATGGGGGCGACCGAATACTCAAAGGAACAGCATTTTCAAAATACAAACAGTTTGTAGACAATTGTTTTCAGATAATACCTAGACAGGCACTTCATGCAAGGTCACTCGGTTTTATACACCCGAAAACAAAAAAAACAATAAACTTTGAAGTACCATTGCCGGAGGATTTTCGTTTAGTATTAGAAAAGTGGAGAGGATATGCTGCTGAAAAAACACAGCAATAGGGTCCGCCAAACGATTACGCTTTAATGCATTTTTATGCCTACACATTACATGAACTACAACGGCGCTTTGTTGCCGGAGGACCATACTATATTTTCGGCCAATAACCGGGCATTCCGCTACGGTGACGGCATCTTTGAAACGATGCTTTATAAAGACGGAGAAATCCGCTTTCTGGATTTTCATATCGAGCGCCTGCAACAGAGCATGCAACGGCTGGAGCTGGAATCTTTCGGCAAGTTCGACACGTATTTCTTTAAGGGAGCGACGGACGAACTAATCCGCAAGAACAATATGCTCGGACAGCGCGTACGCGTGCGCCTTTCGGTATTCAGAGAAGGCGATGGGCTCTATACCCCCGATAGCAACCGACCGAGTTATATCTTTCAGGTGCAACGTCTGGAAGAACCACAAAGAGATAAGAAAAACGGTCTTATTATCGACCTATACACAGAGAATAAAAAGCCTTTTGGCGATCTCTCGGATTTGAAATCAAACAATGCGTTGATATATGTCCTAGCGGGACTATACAAGAAGAAGTTTGACTATGATGATGTACTCATTCTCAATCAGGAAGGCTTTCTCTGTGAAGCGCTAACGTCAAATATCTTTGTGTACTTTGAGAAAGCGCTGTATACGCCTGCACTGAATCAAGGTTGTATCGCTGGGGTGATGCGCCGTGTGGTGATGGATATCGCCGAAGTGGAGGGTATACCGGTCATTGAAGCGCAGATAAGTCCGGAAATCATGAAAAAGGCAGATGAGATATTCTGCACTAACGCGATACAAGGAATACAGTGGGTTATGGGCTACAAGCAGAAGCGTTACTTTAACAAAATATCCCGAATACTGCAGGATAGGCTGGCAACCTGGACTTATGACAAGGAAGGCAGTCTATAGGCTGTAACAGTCAAGAGTCTTGTCTTTCTAGGTTTTACTTTATACTTTTCCTCTATAACAAGATTTTATATGGATGAGATTCGCCTTTATATTTCGACGCAATTATATTGCTTGTAAAGGCGAATTTATGTAGGTTTGTCCCATGTCTACAAACGGATTAATATCTCAAGATACTATCGTAGCATTGGCTACATCTCCTGGTGCACAAGGTGCTATCGCGGTAATACGTGTGTCAGGAAACGAAGCGATAAACATCGTCAACGGCGTATTCAAAGGCAAGGATCTGACTGCCCAGGATTCACATACCATACATTTTGGAACGATACGTGAAGGGGAAGAGATCCTCGACGAGGTATTGGTATCCCTATTTGTGGCACCAAACTCGTACACGAAAGAAAACTCGGTAGAAATATCGACGCACAACTCGAAATATATCATCGAACGGATTATCAGCCTGCTGATAAAGAAAGGGGCGAGAGCAGCACGTGCCGGTGAGTTTACGCTACGGGCATTTCTAAATGGAGGTCTGGACTTATCGCAAGCGGAAGCTGTAGCTGACCTCATTGCGTCCAACTCTGCCGCATCACACCAAGTG
>JAITLW010000133.1 GCA_031277715.1 Sphingobacterium sp.
CGGCAAGGATAAGATCGTGATCTTGGTTACACATGATATCGAGATTGCAAAGCAATGTGATAAAATTATACTGTTATAAAGAGGAAAGGCAATCTGTTGAAAATCGATAGATAAATGAAAATAAAAGAAGGACATAGGGTTGTTGATATCGTTGTTGCGGGACATGGGATACGATTGGCCATGCCAGAGCATTATGACCTATTGGCTTGTCTGCCCAATTTTTCGGCATTTATTGTCGATTCACTGGAGGAAAGTGAAGTGCTGATGGAGGTCGTATTGCAGGAAGGGGATGGACCGGTGCTAAAAGGAGACCGTAAAATATTGACGGATATCTCGTCGGCCTGGGAGAATAAGTTTTCGTTGGAAGAACTGGAAGAAGGGTACCTGGTATCTATTGAAGGAGCCAATAAAGGTACTGCCTGGCAAATGTTTGCCAGCAAGGACTTTTACCAGATCACTATTTATGCGCTTGGGGATGAATTGTACAATACCACGGTACTAAATTGGTTTTTGATGATGGCGTATGGACAGGCTATCTTACAGCAGGATAGTGTTATGATCCATGCCTCTGTAGTGGAAAGGAATGCGGAAGCTTATGCTTTTTTAGGCAAGAGCGGTACCGGAAAAAGTACACATAGCGGTCTTTGGTTACAGCATATTGAGGAGGTATCGCTATTGAATGACGATAATCCGGTTGTGCGCTTGGAAAGTGGGGAGATCAATATATATGGTACCCCTTGGAGTGGAAAGACGAAGTGCTATATCAATAAAGGGGTTAAACTAGGGGCTATAGTTCGTCTGCGGCAGGCAGAGGAGAATCGTATGCGTTGGATAGATGGGATACATGCGCTGACTGCACTGATGCCGAGCTGTACGGCAATGCGGTGGAATATGGGCTTATTTAACGCTATGATAGGGACTGCTGAGAAGATGATTAGGGACTTGCCTATCGGTGAATTGGCATGCTTGCCCAATGCGGAAGCCGCTCTCTTATGCCATCATGAAATAATTGAACATACTTATAAAAATACATCTATCAACCTATTAAAAACATAAGACTATAAAGCACCTCTGTTTAACCAATAGCAGGGGGATTCGATATAGTGATAAAGACAGATACTACTATGAAAACAAAAAATATGAATAAAGTTATTTTCGGATTGATGGCCCTTTGTGCCTTGTTGCTGAATGCATGTGTGGTGGGCAAGAAAGTTGTCTATGTAAAGGATATGGGGGTCAATGGACACCATAGGGTAATGGAAGAAGAGCCGATGAAGATACAGAAAGGGGACCGCTTACGCATTGTTGTGCAAGCCAAAAGCCCAGAGTTGGCCGCACCATTTAACGGGGGAGCTGGATCCTATCGAGTAGATGCCGGAGGTAATGTGGAAGCGATTGCTGAACAGACGCGGGACGCACAGAGTTATGTGGTCAACAGTCAGGGGGCGATCGATTTTCCGGTGTTAGGAAACATTCCGTTGGAAGGTTTGACTTTGGAACAGATTAACGAGAAAATAACCACAAAATTGAAGACAGGGGGAATGATTGCCGAGCCACTGGTAAAAGTAGAACTACTGAATTTTAAAGTAAGTGTGGTAGGAGCGGTAGTCCGGGAGAACGTATTGAATGTGGAGAATGCGGAAATGACACTGATGGAAGCTATAGCCCTTTCTGGAGGATTGAAACCCAATGCCGCACCTGATCAAATTAAAGTGATTAGAGAGGAAGGTGGCATAAGAAGAATAATTGTGCACGATATACAGTCTAAGAGTTTTTTTGACTCACCGGCCTATCACCTGAGACAGAACGATATTGTATATGTAACGCCTAGATCTGCTGAGGATACGCCCCGCGAAAATAGAAGCTGGCGCTTCTGGACAACTGCAATGGGGGTAGTCTCTGTTGTTCTGGCAGCATTAACACTTGCAAAATAAAAATATGGTTAAAAATAAAGATACAGAGGGAGTAATACAGGAGCAACGGGATCCGTCGCTGAATGTATTGGATGTATTAAAGTATTTGCTGTCGTACTGGCCCTGGTTCATCGCGTCGATCTTGTTATTTGGAGGGTATTACCTGTATGATTATAGTAAAACCCCCTTTATGTACGGACAGGCGCAGACGGTACTGATAAAGACACCAGCAAATACACCTGCGACAGCCCGGTTCACACGGGCTAGTGCCGGATATAATAGCGTAAGTGTCGCCAGTGAGACGTTACAGTTACGGTCAAAAGAACTGATGCGTCAGGCGGTAGAGCATTTAGGCGCGGACATAAGCTACTCGCATAAAGTTGGTTTGCGCGTTTATGAGCTTTATGATAGATCTCCAATAAAGGTGAAAATCCTAAAGGGATTGCCACAAGATACCTGGAGTCTGTTGATTACACCGATCAGTAAGGATAGTGTAGAGATAGGGGGATGGAAGGGCAATACGGATCGGGCGCCGGTACGTCTGGCTATTGGGCAGGCATTTCGAACGCCTTTAGGGGAGATACAACTGGATTCAACAAGCCACTATTTGCCTCGTTCTTTTGGTAAAAGTATACGGGTTGAAAAATTTGCCCGGGAGCATATGGTCAACTTCTTCTTGAGTAATCTGAAAATTAAGCAAATGGAAGATGATGCTTTCCTGCTGCAGATGCATCTTGAAGATCGGTCCGCTCGTCGTGCCGGTGATATTCTGACTGAACTGATCACAGTTTACAACCGTACAGCATTGGAAGATTTAAATCAAACGGCTGTGAATACAGCTGATTTTATAAAGAACCGATTGCAGATCATTGAGGAGGAATTGTATGAAGTAGAAACGGATATCGAGAAACTGAAGGTTAACAATCAGGGGGTAGATGTAGGGATGGCCGGACAGCTATATGTTGCCGAAGGAAGGGCATTCCAGACGCAACGTACGCAGATTGAAACGGACAAAAGGCTGGTAGAGATGATGCGGGACTACCTGACTGCCGATGGTAAGTCGAAGGAGCTGATCCCTAATAATACAGGATTGGTGGACGCTAATGTGGAAGGACAGATCGTCGAGTACAATAAAGCCTTATTGAGACGTAATCGATTGGAAGAGGGAAGTAGTATGGCCAATCCAGTGGTGCAGGATTTGGACCAAGGGTTGGACGCCATGCATACGAATATCCTGAGAGCTATTAACAATACCTTGTCTGGTCTGCAGGTGAAGATTAATAATGTACAGCGGGAAGAAAATCAAGTGAAGGGACAGGTGATGCAGATCCCAAGTAAGCAACGCATGATTCTAGAGGTAGAAAGAAAGCAAAAGGTGAAAGAGGACCTGTATATCTTCTTGCTGAACAAACGGGAGGAAAATGCGTTGAATCAAGCAATGACGGAAGACAATATACGCATTGTGGATCCTGCTTACGGTTCAGAAGCTCCAATGTACCCAAGTCGTGTGCGCAAAGTAGGGATGGGAATAGCGATCGGCACTGTGCTACCTGCTGTAGTCCTGTTATTGATGTTGATGCTAGATACCGGTGTCCGGAGCAGACAGGATATACAGAAGATGGTGACTGCACCATTTTTAGGAGAGTTGCCGATGGAGAAGAAGTATGATGATAAAGGTGTGGCGGTATCTAAGGCAGGGCGGGATCCTTTGACGGAGGCTTTCCGGATTCTGAGGACTAATATCAATTTTATGGCGGTAGATGGAGCACCGCCACAGGTGATAACGTTTAGTTCCTTTACCATAGGTGCGGGAAAGACATTTAATGTGATGAATTTGTCTGCTACGGTTTCCTATCTGAAAAAGCGGGTGGTAATGGTGGATCTGGATTTGAGGAAAGGTACGCTAACCAGGCGCATGGGGATTAAGTTTAAAAAGGGAGTTACGCATTACCTGTCAGACAGTTCGGTTAAGATTGATGATGTGATCTATAAAAGTGAAATATCGGATGGTGTAGACTGTGTGCCTATTGGGGTTTTGGCGCCCAATCCTGTTGAACTTCTACTCAGCCAGCGATTGGATGAACTGATTCGGGAGTTGAAATCACGCTATGATTATATTATTGTGGATGGTGTTCCTGTTGCTATCGTCGCGGATGGAAGTATTATTAGCCGTATATCTGATTTAACTTTATTCGTGATACGTGCAGGGAAAATGGACCGTCGGCAGTTGCCTGAACTTGAAAAATTGTATCAATCGAACAAGCTAGCCCGGTTGGGCGTTGTTTTGAATGGAGTTAAGTTAGGAAGTGGCGCTTACGGATATGGTCGATATGGGTACGGGAACTATGGTTATAGCTATGGGGAAGAGAAAAAATCGCTATGGAAAAAAATATTTGGATAATTTTTTTATTTCTAAATAAAACTAATGTTTATGTTGTTTGTTGTATTGTTATGGGAATAAGAACCTACAGTTAGACTGTAGGCATTTTTAATTTTTTTGCCAACTGTTTTGGGGACCTAACGTTATGTAATAGCGTTTTGTAAATAGTTGGTGAACTTTGATCTATCTAGAAAATGAATCTGTTGTTTGCTAAGCATCTTTTGCCATTAGTGGTCTTTTTATTTTTTCTCATCAGTAATACTGCCGCTAGCAGTAGTCATTCTATGGTGAGGGGGTATTCTCTTGAAAAGGGGGAGTGGGTATCTATCGAATCCGTTGACCTCCAGCAACCAACGATAACGGAACAAAATGCTTTTGATTTTTTGTTTGATGTCGACAGAAATAAAGAGTTACTGAAATCTGAAGATTATCGCTCTCTATTGGCGCAATCCTTGGTTAATCAGGGTAAGATTAAAGAACTAGTTGTAATAGATAGCTATATCTTTAAAGAAATAGGGGTCTGTGAATACCTTCTAAAGGCTCTGGATCAAGCCTCTGAATTAGCTGTAGAGTTGTCTGATAAAAATCAGAAATATTTCTACTCCTGCCTAATCGACGCATCGATTGGGGGGCTAAAGGCTTCGGTAGAGGAACAGCAAAAGTGGTATGCCAGCGCATATCAGAAACATCTATTGATTGATCCAAAAACAGAAGAGTTTCGGCAGACCGAATTGGTTGGTTTAGCTAGTCAGGCTATGGCCCTATCGCTGTCCCACAAAACCGAGGAAGCAGAAAAGGCGTTTTTACAGGGAATTGCTCGTATAGATGAAAGCAAAGTAGGAGAAGAGGATTATTATTTGTTGTTCAAATACATTCATTTTTTGGTCGAGACTAAGGCCTATGACAAGATCGATAAATGGTTAAGCTATAGTTTGTCTCTGGCGAAAACGGGAAATGAAGCTTATTATAAAACACTAACGTATTATCATTTAGTTCTTTTGAAAGCTAAGCAGGGGCTTGCAGAAGCATCGGCTCAGTATCTGCGCGATTATCAACTATCGAAGGTACAGCTGAGCAGCAAGGAACTGGTGCGGATTGCATTTGTAGAAAGTAGCTATTACGATTACGGAAATAGCGCTTTTGTTAAACAGGATAAAGGCATAATGGCTTTCTCGGGACTGGCAATTTTGATCATCGGAGCTGTCGTCGGAACATCGGTATATTTGCACCGGTATGGTAAGCGAGCTGAACTCCCGCTTGAAGAGGAGGTTGAACCAGAGAGATTGGTGGGATGGTCGATTGTCCCGCAAGATGCTTTAGAAACATCACTGTACGATATTGCTTCTAGTGAGACTATCGTAGAGTTGAAAGCCGCACCGGTAGAGGATATCAGTGATTTGAAAAAAATGGCGGAAAACAACGACCCGTTATTTATGAAGAAGTTTAAGCAGTTCTTTAGAGATTTTGCGGAATGCGTAAAAACAAAAGCGGAAACTCCCTTGAATTTGGCAGAGCTGGAAGTTTGTGCCTATACAAAACTGGGATATACGACCAAGGAAGTTGCTTACTATCGGGGAGACTCTATCCGTTCAGTAGAAAATAGGAAATATAGAATCCGCCGTAAGTTGAATCTGCCTAGAGATGTGGATTTTACGGACTGGGTTTTGACAGCATAATTTTTTGAATAATAGGTGTCGTTCAGAACCTATTTTGAGAATGAACTAAAAAAGTTGCTGTATGTCATTATGGAATAAGATTTTTAATAAGCATAAGGAGGGGAAGAAAGGCAAATTGGCCTGGTTGGGCTGTGATATGCATAATCATGTGCTACCTGGCATAGATGATGGTGCGAAAACTGTTGCCGATTCGCTTGTCCTGATTCAGGGATTAAAAGATCTCGGTATAGACCGTTGTATAGCGACTCCACATGTTATCTCCGGGGTGTATGATAATACCGCAAATGATATCGCCGAAGCGTTGGGTAGACTAAAGCAGGAATTGACGTCAAAGAACATGGAGTTTTCCATCGGTCACTCGGCCGAATATATGCTTGATGAGGGCTTCTTGAATATTCTGGACCATAACAGGCTGTGTGCCTTGCCCAATAACTATGTCCTGATAGAAATGTCTTATCTGGCCGAATCCAATATGCTTATGGAAGCAATATTCAGGTTACAGAGCGAGGGGTATACTCCTATATTGGCTCATCCTGAGCGTTACAATTATTATCACCAGGATTTTAACCAATATAAAATAATCAAGGAGATGGGGGCACTCCTTCAGTTGAATGTACTCGCTATTTCTGGATACTACGGTAACCAGGTAAAGTTGACCGCGGCAAGGCTGATTAAAGAGGGAATGTATGATTTTGTAGGGACGGATATGCATCACGAACGCCATCTTAATGCCATAAAGGGAGTGGTCGATCGCTATGATGTTGAAGCCTTATTGAAGCATAACCCTATAAAAAATGCGACAGCTTTTTAAGTTGTAAAGAGTCTCTTTTTAATATAATAACAAAGGCCAATACGTTTGTATTGGCCTTTGTTATTATGAAACATATGATCGCGTATTAATGCGCACTCAATTGTTTTTTCTTTTCTTCGTCAAAACCAGCTTCTAATTCCGCTAATTTTTTCTTTCCGTAAGCTAATCTTGTGATAACCACAAATAGCACAGGAACGATAAAGATGGCTAAGAATGTCGCTGCAGCCATACCTCCAAATACGGTCCAGCCGATAGTCTGACGGGACACCGCACCAGCACCTGTAGAAAGCATCAAAGGAATAATACCCAAGATAAATGCAAGTGATGTCATGATGATCGGACGTAGACGGAGCTTGACAGCATCCAAGGTCGCTTCCAGTAAGTTCATACCGATATCTACACGTTCTTTGGCAAATTCTACGATCAAAATCGCGTTTTTGGCGGCTAGACCAATAATGGTGACTAGACCAATCTGCGCAAAGATGTTATTGTCGAGTTGCGGAATGAACATCAATGTTAATATCGCTCCGAATACTCCTAGCGGAACCGAAAGAAGGATGGAGAACGGTACAGACCAACTCTCGTACAGAGAAGCTAGAAGTAAGAATACGAAGAGAATACACAAGGCAAAAATCTGTATTGTTTTTGAACCTGATTGTTTCTCTTGTAACGTCAGTCCGGAGAACTGGTAGTCATATCCAGCCGGTAAGGTCTGAGCAGCTACTTCTTCTAGTGCCTTGATCACATCACCGGAACTGTATCCTGGAGCAGCACCACCGGATATATCAATCGCTCTAAAGATATTGTAGTGATTGATAATAGATGGCATAGTCACTAGATTATAGTTGACCAGTGCACTCATCGGTACAGGTTGACCTTTGACATTATTTACATAAAGCTTGTTAATGTCCTCGATTCCCATTCTATACTCTATATCCGCTTGTGTTACAACACGGAAGTTACGGCCGTATTTAGTGAAGTCATTGACATAGCTACTACCTAAATAAGCAGATATGGTCGAGTATATACTAGCGATAGGAACTCCCATACGTTTTGCCTGCTCTCTGTTTACTTCCAATTTGTAGTTTGGAGAGTTGGAGTTAAATAGGGTATAGGCCATGCCGATTTCTGGACGCTGGTTGGCCGCCATTAAGAACTTACCTACTGTAGCCTCAAATTCTTTGATATCTACTGTTTGTAAATCCTGGATCTGTAAAGAGAAACCACCGGATGCACCGAGACCTGGAATCGCAGGAGGTGTAACGGCTAGTACGCGGGCTTTGTCATATTGCGCGTATTTCTTCATGATGGCACCTGTGATATCGTTTGCTGTACGCTGACGGTCTTTCCAAGGCTTCAAGGATACGAACAATGTTGCACCATTCGGTTTGAACGCTCTGTTTAAGATATTAATACCCGAAATAGAGGTTACGTATTTGATCTCAGGGAAATCTTTACGGAATTCTTCTTCCAGCTCTTCAAGGATAGCATCCGTACGGGCTGAGGAAGCACCCTCAGGTAGTGTGACACCCGCGAAGAACATTCCTCCATCTTCGGAAGGGATAAAACCAGTAGGTTTTTTCATAAACATCCAGCCTGTACCGATAAAAATACAAAGTAGTACAATCAGTACGAGAGGAGTAGCTTTGATGGCTTTTTTAACACCTCTAGAGTAGGAATAGGTTACTTTTTCAAACCACAAGTTGAATTTGTAGAAGAACTTGTTAAGTCCTCTCGAATCTTTGGTTACTGCTGTAGGCTTTAACATGATCGAACATAATGCCGGAGTCAATGTCAAGGCTATAAATGCGGAAAGCATAACGGATACAGCAATCGTGATCGCAAACTGTTGGTACAATTTACCTACCATTCCTGGGATGAAACCTACAGGAACGAATACCGCTGACAAAATCAGGGCAATAGCGATTACAGGAGCCGTGATATCTTTCATGGCACGCATGGTCGCTTCTTTTGCGCTCATTTTATAATGGTCGATATAATGCTGTACCGCCTCTACCACAACGATGGCATCATCCACAACGATACCGATGGCGAGTACAAAGGCAAGCATGGTAAGGTTGTTGACGGAGAATCCAAACATCAAGAAGAAGATGAAGGTACCCACAATGGAAACCGGAATAGCAAGTACTGGAATCAATGTCGCTCTCCAGCTCTGTAGGAAGAAGAATACAACCAATGTTACCAATAAAAGGGCTTCTACTAGGGTATGGATTACGGATTCGATAGATGCGTTGACCACAGATACCGTTTCGTAACCGATTACATAATCAACATCCTGAGGGAAAGATTCTTTGAGTTTTTCTAGTGATGAGAAAATACCCTCCGCTGTTTCCACAGCATTACCTCCAGGAGTCTGACTGATCATCATACCTGTAGATACCATACCGTTTACTTTGGTCGTCGTACCGTAACTGAACTGACCAAGCTCTACACGAGCAACGTCTTTTAGTAATACGATAGAACCATCTTGGTTGGTTTTGACAACGATGTTTTCAAAGTCTTCTACTTCTGATAAATCAGAATCCGTAATTACAGGATACTCAAATACGGTGGATGACTCTTGTGGTCTTCCGCCCACACTTCCCCCCGGGATACGGATGTTCTGCTCCGCGATAGCGGCAGATACATCAGACGGAGTCATTTTTATATTAGCAAGTTTATTAGCATCTAACCAGACACGCATCGAGAAAGGCTGTCCAAATGCGGTTACATCCCCCACACCCTTGACACGCATAATCGCATCCTTGATGTAAAGGTTGGCATAGTTGGACAGGAACTTATCATCTCTGGTTCCATTTGGCGATACCAGGGATACCAACATCAAGATATCGGTATTGGCTTTACGGGTTGTAACTCCTAGACGACGAACGGCTTCTGGCAAGGCAGGTTCTGCGATACCTACACGGTTCTGTACGTCTAGTGTAGCAATATCAATATCGGTACCTACTTCAAAGGTAACGGTGATTTGAGACTGTCCATTGGATGTACTGTTGGAAGACATGTAAATCATTCCGGGTGTACCGTTGATCTGACTCTCAATAGGTGTCGTAACCGTCTGTTCGACAGTCTGCGCATCTGCTCCTGTATAGTTGGCCGTTACGGTAACGGTCGGAGGAGCGATGGAAGGGTATTGACTGATAGGCAATGTGGATACGGCAATCACCCCTATGATGGTGATCAGGATGGATATAACCATCGCCGTAACGGGCCTTTTAATAAATACTTCTGATATCATTATTATTTATTTAGCGTCTGGCAATTATTTTTGTTTATTCTCTGCATTGTTCTCAGCTACTTTAGCTCCTGGTCTTAGTGATGCCGCTCCATCGACAACAATCTTTTGACCGGCTTCAAGACCTGAAGTCACGACGACTTTGTCTGCTAGCTTGTGACCCAATACAATTTGTTTAAGCTCAACTTTACTGCTATCATTAACAGTATATACGTTGAATACTCCCAATTGCTCAAAGACAGCTTTGTAAGGGATGACCATTTCTTCTTGTGTCGATGTACTTTCTACATTCAATGTGGTGTTCATCCCTGCTCTTAGTGCGTTTGCACCGTTCGCAAAAGAAGCTCTTACTTTCAACGTTCCAGTCTGACTGTCTACTGCTCTGTCGATCGTAACTATACGTCCGCTTTCTTCGTAGCGGCTGCCATCTGGCATAGATGCATAGATTTGAGTGGATGCATTGCCTGATTGTAGTTTAGTGAATTCAGGAATCTCTTTCTCATTGATTTGAAACTCAACTGCAATCGGATTAGTAGAGGATACGGTGTTCAAAAGCGTAGTTCCTGCATTGACCAAGGCGCCATTACGGACCTGTGATATACCGATATTACCAGAGAATGGTGCTACGATAGTCGAACGCTGTAGATTGGTCCGCGCTGTAGTCAAGGCCGCTTCTGCAGCTTGTACCTGCGCACGCTGATTATTGACATCCGTAGTTGCGTAATCTAATGTTTGTTTTGCAATCGCGTCTTTCTCCGCTAGGGTTTGGTAACGCTGTAAATCTTTCTGTACACGGTCTAGGTTAGCCTTTGCTATTTCTAAATTCGCCTTTGCTTGATCTACTGCAGCCTGATAGCGTACGCGGTCAATTTCATAAAGACGTTGGCCTTTGCTCACAAAAGCTCCATCGGCAACAAAAATATTAGTGATATATCCTGTTACCTCAGCTCTGATTTCGGTCTCTTGTAGAGGCACGACACTAGCTGGGTAACTTTTTAAACCAGATACAATTTCTTTACCAACGATAGCCGTAGAAACGGGCATTGCCATTTCGGCTTGTTGTCCTGGTGCGCCGCCCTTAGGCTTGTTGTCTTTGGACCCACCGCAGGATTGCCATAATAATCCAGAACCGATAAGTAAGGCTGAAAGTAATTGATTTCTATTCATGACGTTGTATTTTTTCTGTTATTAAGGTTGTTATATTAGTTGATTTCTACTGTGCCCAATGCTTTCTGTATATCTAGTTTGCTAGACAATACGGCATAAAGCGAATTTAAGTAGTTGAGCTGTGATGTCTTCAAATCTGTCTCTGCAGTCATTAGTTCCAGGTAAGTTTTTACACCGGCATCGTACTGCAACTTGATGGTATTGTAGACTTCTTCAGAAAGCTCCATATTATCTTTAGAGTTGCGCCATTCGTTCATGTTGGCACGGTATCCAGCCATGGCAGCAGAGTACTCTGTGCTAATCTGGTTCTCTAGATTCTGTAGATCCAGGGTGATACGCTCTTCCTGTAGTTCCGATTTTTTAATCTCCTGGATTCTTTTCGTTCCTGTAAAAATAGGAAGGGATAAAGTCAACCCTACACTAGATCCGGGGAAGTTATCGGTATACAGATCTGAAAATTTGTTGTTCCTGTAGTTTAAAGCATAGTTGGCATAAGCACTTACTTTAGGCAAGTAATTCCACTTTTGATATTGTGTGTTCAATCGTTGGATGTCTTTTAGGTTTTCCAATTTCTTGAATTCAACTCTGTTTGCTATTTGAAGCAATTCTGTAGTATCCAATAGAATGTTACTTTCTAGACTTTGATTGATAAAAGATAGCGAAAGTGGGCGTTCATTAGGGATAGCCAACAACATTTTTAAATAATCGTATTTGTATTTACGGTTTTCGGAGGCGGTCTTTAAATCTGCTTTTGCATTGTTTAAAGATATCTGCGCTCTTTTAAAATCCGTTTTGTCTACTAGTCCTACCTCATAGCGGGCATTAGCTTCGGTATGTTGACGTTCTAGTCTCAGAATATTCTCGTTGATGATGTTAATTTGCTCTTCGCTGGTCAATATATCATAATAAGCCTTGCTGACATCGACTACTGTATTGATTTTTGTAGACTCTTCGTTAAGGTTATTTTGTTGACGTACATATTTTGCGGCTTTCGACGCTTGAAAAAGCTGTGGGCTGATCAGTGCCTGGTCTGCTTGAAAAGTTAAAGCACTGGTATTACGCTGTCCCAATGCTACGTTAGTCCCATTAAAATTGGTCGTAGGCAATTGCATGGAGTGAGCGATGCTTCCATTGGCATTGATCTGTGGAAACCATCCCGATAGAGCGGAAGCAATTTCCCGTTCGCCGATTTCCTTGTCGATTTGCGCTTGTTTGATCTCAATCTTATTACGTAAAGCGTAATTGATCAAATCATCTAATGTTGCATTGCTGCCCAGGTCTGATTGCTGTGCGAGTGAGACACTACAGCCAGCAACAGCTAGAAAGGCAACAGATACTATCTTCCTAAAATTATAATTCATATTCATATTATTGTTTTACACCGTTCCAAATAATTTCTATTAACTCATCTAGATGTTTTTTATCGTATTTAATTTTTTTATAAATCACAGACTTTGAAAATGTTACAGCTGCTCCTATATACGCTGAGGCCATAACATGCACATCGATTTTTCTAAGATTATTTGTTTCCATACCTTTCAACAAAAAGGTGATCACATTGTTTTCATCACAGCCTCCAACTTTCTGTCTATCATGGGCGAGATCATTGAAAGGGGAGTTGTGAAACTGCTCTAGAAAGCTGAATATGTCTGTGTTGTTGATCTGAAATTTGCAAAAGCGTTCCAATACTATGGCAAACTGTTCTTGGTAGGATAAATCCTCGGACAGGTCGTCAAATATAAAAGCATTGATTTTCTTTCTGCAGTAGCTAAAAAGCTCGAGGATCAAGTTTTCCTTGGATGGAAAATAATGATAAATAGTGCCAATTGCTACATCAGAATTCTTGGCAATCATACTCATCGGGGTTCCATGGAACCCATTTTCTTTGATGAGTGCTAGTGTATGCTTGAAGATACACTCTATCTTATCTGTAAATTGAACGTTCATTCGGTTGCAAATGTACTGATTGAAAACCGATAAAAATGTCAAAATTTTGTTATAAAAGTATGTTTCTTAAGAGTGGAATGCGAAGTGGGAAAGGTCGACTGGTACGGTCTGTGTTAAGAAATTGTTAATTCTTAGGAAAGGTCTTGACAGGTGTTGTTTTGACACTTATCTTTGTGGTATCATAATTTAGGTTTATAATTGGTTAGTAAAGGTTTTCATTCTCCCCGTTTGAAAACCTTTTTTTTATGCTTTATTTCTAGAAAACTCTTGTAAATTATTTGATTATAGCCTGCTATCAATTCGTGTGTGATAACCTACTGCTGTCTATTTACAGTCTTTTAATGCTTTCTGTACTTCCTCATGGGAATAGATGGAGTCACTCTTTGCAAAATTGGTCGTGATATAGGTTAAGATATAGGCAATATCAAGTTCGCTCAGTTGTGGGTTGGCTGGCATCTTTTCATTAAAGGTTTGACCGTTTACAGTGATTTCACCCTGCATGCCATTGCGAACGATACAACTTAACTGTGCTCTGTTCTCCTCGAAAAATTTAGCATCCGTTAGCGGTGGGTAGAGTTTGCCGAGGCCTTCTCCTTTTGCACCATGACAGTTTTGACAATTGGTCATATAAAGTTTTTGACCGTTTACAGCGTATTGAGCTGTTTCTATATTCAGATTGGAATGGCATGACGCTAAATGAGCTAAGCTCAATATCGTCATGCCTAGAATTGCGAAAATGTTTAATAAGCGCATATTATTTGTACTCTTGAAGGAGTATATCAATATCTGTTAAAAGTTTTTCCACTTCTTCATTATTGGTGCCATCATAGGCTCCACGGATTCTTTTATCATGGTCTATGAGTACCAGATATCCGGAATGGTCGTATCCACCGGGTACATTGGGGTCTTCTTTAGTAAACACCAGGTATTTGTCCGATAATCCATAGATTGCGGCTTTCGAACCATTTACAAACTGCCACTGATCATTGTCTACACCTAGTTTGGTCGCATACGATTTCAAAACATGGGGCTGATCGTATTTAAAGTCTATACTATGGGAAAGGAAAGCAATCCGCTTATCGTTTTTATATTTCTCGTACGCCTTTAGAAGGTTTCTTTGCATTGTCGGGCAGATGCTCGGACAGTGCGTAAAGAAAAAGTTGGCGACATAGATTTTATTATCGAAAAACTTGTCAGACAGCATAACGCTATCTTGATTCAAAAATTCGAAACTAGGGATAGCAGGGTAGATGGTATCGGTTACCATCTTTCCGTCTATTTCTTTTTGAACGACTTCGCGCTCACCAATGATGGGTAGCTTCTTTGCTGTAGACTGGCAGGACGCAAGTGTTAATACACAGGCCGCAGTACAAAATAACGTTCTAATCATGGTATAAATTAAAGTTTGCCCAATTTTTTGTTGCTCTCTAATGAGACATCTTCAAATTGTTTTTTCATTGCTTTTATCTTTTCGATCTCTGCCTCTTGGTAAGGAACTGCGGTGCTGTCTGGATTATATTCTTTCATCCAGGTCATCATATTATCTGTAGCTGCTTCGAGGTTGCTTTTTAAAGTGACAAGATCGATTCTGATAGCTGCTGTGTCGGCTTTTGGATCTTTGGTTAGGACTTGGCCTAGGTTCCCTAAAATTGAATCTATTTTGACGGTTGTTTTGTCAAAATGAGCAATCTGAGGCATGATCTCATCGTGTACCATGATCGCTTCTTCAGCCAGTTGCTGATGTTTGACGGCTTCTTTTGTAGCCTGCTGCTGACATGAGCCCAATACAATGGTGCTCGCTGATAGTAAATAGAAGATTTTTTTCATGTGTATAGCATTTCGTTATGATCCGCAGTCTGCGGATCGATTTGTTATAAAGTTTGTTCTAATGTGGACGGATTGTTTTCTCTTTTTAAGACGAAGTCTAAGTTTCGAATGTAAATCTCGTTGTGGCAGACGGCACATTTGACCCCGTTTTTGTCAAATACAGCAGTTGTGAATGTTTTTATGACCTTGCCTTTTCTTTTGATTTCATCAAAAGCTTCTTCGACGTCTTCATCTGCTAGATAAAGTGAATACTGCAAATCTGTTCTGCCGGGTTTTAGGTATTCGATGCGTGCAGATTTTAACCAGGCGACTGTTTTCTTTAAGCCGTTTGCCTGAAATATCTGATCTAATAGAATGGAGTGTACGGGGTCTAGTGCCGTGAAGATAGTACCACCAAATACAGTTTTGTTGGAGTTGACATTGAGGAAGCTTTTATGGATCTTGACATCGATTCCTTTGAAGTCTCTGTGAACCTGTTTTACCCATATTCTCTGGAAAAAGAAAGGGGGGTAAAACCTAAGCAACCATTTAAGTGAAGACGGATTTAACTTCATACTAACAAAAGTACAATTAAATATAGTTTAAATATTCAAATGGAGATAATATGTTGTGTAAAATGAAATTCTGTAGTAAATTACATCAAATTTAACCGTTTTGTGACTTAACTCGTTGCCACCGTTTTTTAGAATATAATAAAAACACCTTTTATGGATTCCAATAGCAGTAAGAATACCTGGTTGTTGATCACGGTCGCTTCATTGGGGTATTTTGTCGATATCTATGATTTGATCATTTTTTCTATCGTTCGTGTGCGCTCCTTTCAGGATATCGGTGTGCCCGAAGAGCTGATGCGGGTGAAGGGCGAGTTTGTGCTGAATATGCAGATGGGCGGGTTGCTATTGGGTGGACTGATATGGGGAGTGATTGCGGATAAATATGGACGTATCAAAGTATTATTTGGGTCGATTCTGCTGTATTCATTAGCTAATATTTATAATGGTTTTGTTCAGGATGTGACGACTTATGGGATAGTTCGGTTTATTGCCGGTATCGGTTTGGCGGGCGAGCTGGGGGCTGGCATTACGCTGGTAAGCGAATCGATGCACCGTAGCAAACGGGGGTACGGTACGATGCTGGTGGCAGGGGTAGGAGTATTAGGGGCTATACTTGCTTATTTTGTCTCTGAATGGTTCGATTGGCGTACGGCTTACTTTGTAGGCGGTGGAATGGGGATTCTGCTTTTAATGATGCGGGTGGGTACCTTTGAATCGGGACTTTTTGCGCAGGCTGTCGAAAGTAAGCATGTCCAAAAAGGGAGTTTGAAGTTGCTGTTGTCAAATCCTGACCGTATAAAGCGGTATCTCTATTGCTTAGGGATAGGTTTGCCGATTTGGTTTGTCGTTGGTGTCCTGGTTACGCAGGCTCCGGAGATAGGTGTGGCTCTGGGAGCGACTACAACATTAAGTGCCGGAAAGGGAGTGATGTTTACCTATCTAGGTATTTCGGTAGGGGATTTTACGGCTGGTCTCTTGTCACAATGGTTGAGATCCCGGAAAAAGGTTGTTTTCTTATGTCAGGTTTTGATCTTGATCTCCTCGCTCTGGTATTTAAATAGCCAGGGTATAGACGAGGGTAAGTTTATGTTTTTGGCGTTTTTTATGGGTATTGGTGTAGGGTATTGGGCTACGTTTGTGACGATAGCGGCGGAGCAGTTTGGAACGAACCTAAGAGCGACAGTGGCTACGACAGCGCCTAATTTTGTAAGAGGAGCATTGATTCCTTCGACCTTGTTGTATGGTTATTTTGTGGGGTTGTGGGGCATTATACCTGCAGCGATCGTAACGCTTTTATTGTTGACAGGGATTGCCATATTTGCGTTGACGCAACTCGAAGAAAGCTTCGATAAAGATCTAAACTACTACGAAGAGTAAGTCTAGCGGTCTGGACATTTTTTACAGCGTTTTCCTCTCTTGTATTTCTTACAGCATTTTTTGAATACGCAACAAGAAAAATCTCCAAAGGGGTTGATACCTTTTGGAGATTCGCAAATTGCTGTATTCGATTCCTCCGGACTTAATATACTTTGCCTTTCCATAATGCAAAGATAGTTATTTAGACCAGTTTTAAATTAATGGAATTGTAATATTTCTTTCAGTTCTGTTGAAATGAGGTTGGTCGCATTATTGATGAGTGCCGGATCGTCTGTATTATTTACAATAACGCGGTCGCAGCTCTCTCTATAAGGGAGTAAATAGGTGTTGTAGGAAGGAACGACATGGTTGATCCATTTGTACATTACATCATCGTGATCATATCCCCGCTCGATAAGATCTCTCTTCAGCCTGCGCTGTAGCGCGATCTCTTCATCGGCATCCAAAAAGATACGGTAATTCAATAAATCATTGATTTCTTGATAATGGAAGATAAACAGTCCTTCTACGATAAGGATAGGTGCGGGTTTTATCTCCAACATTTTAGGCTTCATGCTTGGGTTGTTGAAGGTGTATTCCTGTTTGTAGATTGTTTTTCCGTCGAAGAGGTCTTTAATGTCATTAAAAAAAGCCTCTCTGTCGATTGAAGAAGGCACATCAAAGTTGTACAGCCTGTTTTCTTCCTGTGTTTTGGTATTCGCAGGAAAATAATAATCATCCTGCGAAATCAATGTAATCTGGTCTGGTCCAAAATGGTCTAAAAAGCTTTTTAAGAAAAAAGTCTTTCCTGACCCGCTGCTACCAGCGATACCCATTACGTATGGTTTGTCCATTAGTGTCTTTAAAAAATTACTCTTGTTCTAAAGGAACACCATAGGTGATCTCCACTTGAAATTTCCTATCCAGTGCTCCGATTGTAGTGGCTACAGATTTAGATAAGACCACGATAGCATCTTGCGTATCTTGATTGTCTCCAAATTTGCCTACAACTTTTGCAAAGGTAACACTTCGATTCATAGGATTAGTAATTTTTAATATAGTTCCTATCGGAGCAGTCTTATGTAGGGCAAGACTAGTCTGTCCATCGCCATCGCCAAGGCTTTCCATCCATACCCCCACACCACGTTCTTTTTTCTCACGGATGCCGTATTTATTCGGCTTGAACATAGAGTCGTCAATAGTTTGGTGCTCTTGGATCTCTTGCGGGACTTCTACTACTGCAGGAACCTCAATTTTGGGTTCAGGCTCAGGTAGACTATGGTTAGGTACCTTTAGGATTTGCCCTTCTCTAAGATTTTCTGAGGTCAGACCGTTTACTTTTTTGATGTCATCTACGGAGATTCCAAAACGTCTTGAGATCGCGTAGAGTGTTTCGCTCTTACTTACTTTGTACTCGGTAACTTCTTGCGGATCTATCGATACTTTTTCTGGAGTAGTGTTTTTGTTCTGCGTCTTTTGCTCTTCAGCGACAGCTTTTCCTCTTGGGATTCTTACGGTATCACCTACACGTAGGTTTTTCTTGTTATTGGTATTCATGATGTCCTTGACCGGGACACCGTACACCCTGCTCAACTGGTAATATGTTTCCTGGGGAGTCAATTTATGGACGACATACCGTTGTCCATTTACAATTTCGTTTCCTATAGAATCAGGAGCGATGGTCAACTTCACGGTTGCCATATTCTTGGCCTGAATTGGGGCCAATGTGCTTAATCCTAGTCCTAAAGCCAATAAAAACGATAATTTATGATACGATTTAATAGTTTTATTATGCTTCATAGCTTGCAATTATACTAAATACGTTGCAATTTCTTGTTTAGTATTTGATAAAAAGAAAATATGTCGTTTGACTTGAAAATAAGGCTGAGGGATTAATCTGTTCAGGCCTTTTAGTATAATTTTACTGTCAAGTATTTCATTCCTAGTGGATAGGCTCAGGTGTAGATCATAGTGGTCATCCTCTTTTTTATGATAGCACCAAATGAATATCTCTTGATGCGTTTGTAACCATAATTGGTCTTCAAAGGAAAGGGATTCTACGAAATGGGGGAGTTTCCCGTGGAAGGGGACAGGATAAGTAATCGCATTGTGAGGTAGCTGAAAAGCTTGATCTACAGTGCGGTGTACTGTGCCGGTTTTCAGGTCTATATAATAATCTACGCCTGAAGGGATAGACCGGTGTGCGACTTTAAGCCAGCCCCTGTAAACCTCTTTTAACACATATTCTCGGTAGCTGAATACGATAGATTGGCTAGGAATGTGTAATACCTCGATGCCGGCCTGTATAGGTGATGATGTACCAAAGCGTTTGAATATTAGATACTCGTCCTGTATGGCCTCTAGTGTCCACTCTTTTTCAGAAGCGGTGTGTTTTTCGAGGATACTGTCGCCTTCAAAATTGATTACGCTGAATGAGGGAAGTGTATCTGTGGGATTTCTATATTCTATAGCCAAACAATTGTTGGAGCAATCGACTTCTATTTTCCATATTGGGAAAGGGAAGTGTTTTTCAAATGCTTTATTAATTGTATATTTATTCATATGTTGTAAATTTGACTATTAATTACCATGTAACTTGTTCCGGTTGTTTTGGACCAGCTTCTTGCAGTCGGGATGGAATATCTAAATTCTATTGTTTGTGGTCGTTTTATGCTCAGAGACACGCATATTGTCCATCTTGGAGCAGTTAGAACACAGGTATTCACATTTATTTTAAGATATAATTTATGCTATACAAATTTACAAAATCCATTTTGTTGTTGCTATTTTTTGTTGTTACAGGCGTAGCGGCAGTCAATGGACAGGAAGTATACAAGACGGAATTAAAGGAAGATGTGGGGGCGAATGCCTGGCGGATTATAAAAAAATCTTATGAACAGGCGGTAAAGGAGAAGGCTGATTATTTTTTGGTCGAGATGAATACGTTTGGAGGCGCGGTCAATTTTGCTGACTCTATCCGGAGTTTATTGCTCAATGCCGAGATGAAAACTGTGGTATATGTCAATAACAATGCAGCTTCTGCGGGTACATTGATTGCGCTGGCTTCGGATTATATTTTTATGCATTCGGGAGCTTCTTTAGGAGCTGCAAGTGTGGTCAATCAACAGGGCGAAATTATGCCTGAGAAATACCAATCCTATATGCGGGGGCTAATGCGGGCTACGGCTGAAGCTAAGGGAAGGGACCCTAAGATGGCGGAGGCTTTTGTAGACCCGAGTATCGCGCTACCTGCATGGAAAGAGGATGGAAAGATATTGACATTTACAGCATCAGAAGCTGTAAAAGCAAATTTGGCCAAGGCGGAGGTGAAGCGATTAGAAGAAATCTACACTAGCCTAGATATTGCCGCGCCAAAGGTACAAAACTATGAACGGACATGGGTAGATAGTATTATTGGGCTTTTGGTCAATCCATTGGTCAGTGGTCTATTGATCATGGGGATCATAGGAGGGATTTATTTTGAACTGCAAACGCCAGGTATTGGTTTTGCACTAGGGGTAGCCTTGGTGGCAGCCACTTTGTTTTTTGCTCCCTTGTACTTGCAGGGGCTGGCCGACCACTGGGAGATTGCTCTCTTTATACTGGGGGTAATACTGTTGGCATTGGAAGTTTTTGTAATACCCGGCTTCGGTATAGCTGGGGTATTGGGTATTATTTTTGTATTGTGTGGACTGGCATTTTCAATGCTAGCCAATGATTATTTTGATTTTAAGGTATCTCAACCAGGTTTATTGATGAATTCTTTTTTGATTGTTATTGGAGCAATGGTTCTCTCCATAATTTTAATGGTAATATTCGGGAAGAATATTCTCAATACTTCCGCTTTCAAGCGTTTGGTATTGGCCGATGAGCAGCGTGCGGACAGTGGATATACTTCTTCCGTGCCTAAGGTCAATTTGTTGAATAAAGAGGGGATTGCTAGGACTGTGCTTCGTCCCTCAGGTAAAATAGAAGTGGATGGGGTATGGTATGATGCGGTTGCATTGGATGGCTTTATTGACGCCGGTGAGGATATTTATGTCGAAAAGCACGAAAACTACAATCTTTTTGTTCGAAAATTAAGCGATCGACCTGCAGTGGCGGAGGTGTCAAAAGAGGCTTAACTGCTGTGCCTGAGATGTGCTTTCTGTGCGTTTAGCATAAGAAAAGGGGACGGTATTGAGCTTGTTGCGCAGGCAATGCAAGCGGAAGGTGTCCCGGATAATTTCGGATATTTTGCCGGAGCCTTTCATGCGCTGACCGAATACACTGCTATTTACATTTCCCTGATGGCAACTCTGTATAGCATGCCAGATTTTGTCGCTCCGGTCGGGATAATTTACGGATAACCAGTTATGGAATATATCACCTATCTGCCCATTGAGGCGTACGATGATGTAATTGGCCCATAAGGCTCCGTGAGCCGCCGATTGTTTGAGGATAGCCGGGATTTCATGGTCCGTTAAGCCGGGGATGATAGGGGCGACATTCACACCTACGGGGATGCCTTGTTTACTTAATTCTTCTACCACTTTTAAACGTTGGGAGGCAGTTACTGTGCGAGGTTCTAATTTTTTCCGGGTTTCCTCCGACAGTGAAGTGACGGATACAAATACCTTTATTAAATTCTTGTGGGCAAGGTCGGTTAGGATGTCTATATCCCTTAATATAAGACTGTTTTTTGTGATAATGCTGATCGGTTGTCGCTTAAGCAGTGCAATCTCTAAGATCTTTCGGGTAAGCTGTTTGCTGCGCTCGATAGGTTGGTAACAGTCTGTATTTCCAGAAAGGTGAATAGGTTGGAAATCCCAGCTTTTCCGGCTGATAAAATCTTTAAAGAGCTTGGGCGCATTTTCCTTGACGATGATTTTTCGTTCAAAATCAAGACCAGCACTGAGATCCCAGTATTGATGGGAGTTGCGGGCATAGCAATAGATACAGCCATGTTCACAACCTTGATAGGGATTTGCAGAGTAGCCCATCCCTACGTCAGGACTATCTACCCGGTGGACGAGTGTTTTTGCATCCGATGATAGAAAAGAAGTGCGGTTGCTCTCCTCGTGATCAATATCTATGCCCTCGATAAAATAGTGCTCATACTGCTGCGACCTGTACTTGTTGTGCAGATTTATTTGTGCTCCTCGTCCTTTGATTATCATTTTATCCTCCATGGTAGGATAAAATTACTAAAAATATTAGTTATTTAATGAGCTGATTTATTTTTTAGGTATTTATACAGTTCTATTTGGGAGCGGAAAGGTGTATCCTCATTTTTTACATACTCATTATCTAGGCTATTGTTTAGTAAACGTGCCTTTACATTGTCCTTAAGCTGGATTTTGAGCATATCGAGAATATCTGCCTTTAGTTTTTTATCATTGATCTTTACAGCTGCCTCAATACGGTGATCGAGATTTCTCGTCATCCAATCTGCCGATGATATATAAGTCAGGTCTTTACCTCCATGATGAAAATAGAATACACGGGCATGTTCTAGGTATTCATCCACAATACTTATGGCATGGATCGGGTGGATAAACGTCTTTTGATTGACGGCACAGTATATACTACGGACGATCATTTGGATTTTAACCCCTGCCTCAGCGGCTTCGTATATTTTCTTGATCAAGAGCTTGTCACTGAGTGAGTTTATCTTGACGATGACATGTGCTTTTCTGCCTGCCTGTGCTTCTGCGATCTCTACATCAAAGTAATGCATGATGGTGTTGCGCATATCATTGGGGCATACGAGTAGGCCACGGCCCATTTTGAGGGATTGCTCTAAGTCTTGTTTAGGGCGCCGCAGGGCGTTGAATATTTTATTGATATCGGCCATTACCGTTCTATTGCTTGTCAATAAGCAATAGTCTCCATACAGTTTTGCGGTTTTCTCGTTGATGTTTCCCGTGCTTACAAAACCATATTGGATTGTTTTACCATGAACGCGCTTTTTGATGATACCGAGTTTTGCGTGGATTTTCTTATTGGGTATACCCAACAAAACTTTGACACCTTCCATCTCAAAGCGCTCTTTCCACTCTAGGTTATGGGTCTCGTCAAAGCGTGCACGGAGTTCCAGCATGACGGTTACATCTTTGCCATTACGTACCGCATTGACTAATGCATTTGCCACTTTAGAGTTGGATGCGAGCCGGTAGGCTGTAATCTGTATCGATAATACATCTGGATCCATAGCAGCCTCGCGCAATAGATCAATGACGTGTTCAAATGTGTGATAAGGGAAGGATAATAAGATATCCTTCTTTGTGATTACATCTGTAATGCGGGTTTGATCTGCAAGGTCTGGATGTAAGAATGAGTTGCGTTCCTTCGGTTTATGATATTTCCTGAAAACAGCCGGGAAATTCATGAAATCCTTGAAGTTATGTATTTTTTGCCCCGGAATGATACTGTCTTTTTTTGATATGTTCAGTTTCTTAATCAAAAAATCAACGAGTGTGGCATCCATTTCCTGGTCGAAAACAAACCGTGTTGGTTTTCCTTTTCTTCTACTTTTTACGGCTTTGGCGATTTTGTCTGCAAAACTGGTGTTGATATCGTTGTCAAGGTCAAACTCGGCATCTCTAGTTATTTTGAAGGCGTGTGCTGTGAACTCATCGAATCCAAAGAAAGAGAATATATGGGGCAGATTGAACTTGATAACATCTTCCAATAAGATGACATGTACTTCTTTGTTAGGGCAGGGCAGTAATATAAAACGGCCGACTTGCGCAGTCGGAATTTCTATGACAGCAAATTTTGTTTCATATTGCCAGTCCGCTTTTTTCATGGCTACGCCAAGATAGAGCGACTTGTCCCGCAAATAGGGCATGGGTCTCAGGTCATCGAGCAATAATGGGATGACACTGGACTCTACCTCGTCGATGTAGTATTGCTTTACGAAGTGTTGCTGTTCTTCCGATAGCTCCGAGCTGTTCTTGATATATACCCGTTGTTTGGCCATTTCTTTCTGCACATCCCGCCAGGTGCTATCAAACTTCTTCTGTTGTTTGATGACCAATGTGTTTAATGCATTGAGAATCAATTGTGGTTTTTCGAAGAAAATATTCTTCGCTTCTTTCTCGTCCACAGCGAGGGCCCGTTTCAAGCCCGCTACGCGTACTCGGAAAAACTCATCTAGATTGTTAGAGAAAATGCCTAGAAATTTAATCCTTGAAATAAGGGGTACGGTTTTATCTGCAGCTTCCTGCAACACTCTACCATTGAAGCTTAACCAGCTAATATCTCTCGGAACAAATTTACGTGCCATGCCTATTTATCAATTTGATATCAAAACTATATTTCTAGTGTTATCTAAATGTTAATTTTATATGAATAGTGCTTATTTTTTTACTTTGAACCCATTCTCTTGACAATGTTGATCGCATTATACTGCGCGGTGTCGTAGTAGGGAGCCTCCAGCTGCAGGGTAGTCGGATAAGGGGCATTTTTGTTGAAAAAGAAAATCCGTGTCACACTATTATAGTCGTTGGTAGGGAAGAGGTCAGCACAGGCTTCGTAATTAGCGTTTAGCGGGTCTCCCACCGTTACGGCGTAGATACGTACGATTCCACCTTTATTCTGCTCATTACGTACGAATGCGACTTCCGCAAAATCTCCAGGTATATCTTTCATCGAAGGTTGACTGAAAGAATCCCAGATTAAATAACCTAAAATTAGAATAATGGGTATGGCGATAAACCATACCCTTTTGCTTTTTTTCATTTGTACTCTATTGTCTGTTTAGATAAGCCTTTAACGAATTAAGTGCTTATGATTATAAGTTGATCGTAATGTTCAGTAGTTTGTAGAAATCAC
>JAITLW010000235.1 GCA_031277715.1 Sphingobacterium sp.
CTCCGAAGCATCCAATATACCCAGACGCCCACTAGTACCAGCACCGATATAAAACAAGCGACCGCCTTTTTTCATGCGCTCAACCGCGACTTTCACAAGAGCTTCGATCTGTGGTATAGCAGCTTCGACAGCTAAGGGAACAGTCTTGTCCTCTTTATTAATATTATTAAGCAACTCAAGAACCGACATTTTGTCTAGGTCTTGGTAGTTAGAATCTTTCTCTGTTGTATTTATCATCGGTTCCGAAAATATATTATCACTTGGTAACATTTCGTAAATATGCTACTTTTTTGAAAAACATGCAAAAAAACGCACGCATAAATTTTACACTGCAACGAATTTAGACTTTTTTAGGTGAATCTCCTCAACAAATTCCTCATAACCACGGTCAAAAGGAAACACACCATGGGGTCTTTTTTCATACGGCACTAATACCCTAGCATCACCACTTTCCCATCCATTGTACTCGCCACAATTTTATTTTTAAGTACCAAAGGAGGATTTACCATTCCATTGGATATCTTATATTGCCATAGGACTTCTCCCGACTTTGGTGAAACTGCGGACAATAACCCCGAGTGACTAGGAACAAACACTGCTGTATTATTACTATAAATCGCCGTAGGAGTAAGTTCGTAGGGAAGACGCAATCCAGATTTCCAGTCGACCGACATACTATCTTTTTCAACAGAAACACCTATCAGCTCGCCATCCATCGTCTTTGCATAGATCAACTTACGATCTGGCGAAAGCCCCATAGATTCCCGCACTTTCAAATTTCCCTTCTTCTCCCGCCAGACCTGTCTTCCCGACTTTAAATCTATCGCCGTCATAAACCGATCTGGAGCCACAATAAAAACCCGGCCATCAGCTACAACAGGGTAACATGCAGCTGCTGAAAACATCCTATTCGTAGCACCGCTGTTCCAGTTCCATACTTCCTTGCCAGTGTTCACATCCAGTGCATAAAAGCCATTCTCCCAGCTACCAAAAATAACTTTACCATCCGCGATAGTCGGTTTTGTCGACACATATCCTTTCACTTCGTCAAAACTCCATAACACCTTACCATCCGAAATTCTGACACAACGAAACATCCCATCCGAACTACCGATATACGCATTACCATCATATACCGTAGCTGTCCCCAATACCGCCTTAGCCGTTTCTACTTTCCATTTCTCCTCGCCCGTTTTGGCGTCAAGACCATAGATATAGTGATCAGAAGATCCTACAACCACTATTCCTTTATAAACTTCGGGCGTACTGTACACTTTACCTCCTGTCCTAAATGACCATAACCGTTTACCGGTATTAAGCGCCAACGCATACACCTCTCCGACTGTATTTGCAGTAAAGATCCGTTGCCCATCCGAACTAATCCCTGCTCCGAGATCGCCATGATCTTCATATTCCCATATCAGTTTAGCTTTCGTAGTCGCATTTACTGCGTAGGCAGGTCGAGGGTAAGCATCACCATAGCTTACTTTTCCCAACGGAAGCTTGAGCCAATAATCCTCCGTAACAAGATCAGGTTTGCGAACCTGAAAAAACACAGAATCACCTGTTATCGTCACGATATTATATCCTCCCACATCCTCTTTTGCCCGTAGGTTAGATCTAGCCATCACCCCAGGGATATCATCCCAACTATAAAGCTTATTGATATGCCCATGTCCACATAAAGCTAGCTGTACGTTCCGTTGTTGCAATCGATCTACCAGTTCGAACCAATTGTTTAAGGACGAATCTAGTGGATAGTGATTTATGGAAATCAACGGTTTTCTCGTATCTGGATTCGCTTTAAATACAGAATCAACCCACACCAGATTTTCACGCGGAACCTGCCCTGGACTCATCCGCATATTGGGTCCCGAGGTCGTCCCTATAAACTGATAGCCTTTGTGTTCAAAGAAAAACGTCTCTCCGCCAAACATCTTGCGAAAGGAATTGGCTCCGCTTTCGGACCAGTTGCTATCATGATTCCCTGGTATTATATACAAAGGCAACTTAAGACTATCTAATATCCGTTTAGCTAAAGCCAGTTCTTCATCCGAGCCAAATTCAGTCACATCGCCCGATAGAATCACAAAGTCAATCCCCTTTTGTTGGTTAAGGTCTGCTACCGTTCGTCGCAAGTCGTCCGCTCCTGTATGTCCACCCACATGTGTATCCGTCACCTGAGCAAATTTAAACGGAGTTTGGGCATACAGATCCCATAGAACTGAAAAGGAAAGGAAAACTAAAATAAATGTATATTTCATAAAATAAGCTTCAATAAAAAAGAGCCTGATTCAGTTAACTTCATCAGGCTCTCTCAGTTTCGAAAAACTACTTCTTCTCTATTGTCTCTGTCGCTTTACTTTCAAGATTATCAATATTGATAGTAGTGACACAATAAAAACCATTCTCCGTTACATTCAAACTCGAATCATCCGTCACCGCAACAACCTTACCAACAGCTTTCAGGTCGGCAAAATGGTAGACCACGGATTTTTGATTAGCACCTGCTACCGTCCAACTCAGCTGTCCCCCATTTAAGACTAAGTTTGTTGGCATAACAGGCTTTGCCGCTACTTCTCGTCCCGCAAAAGGCATAACAGCATTATGACTATACAACTCTTTTAATTTATCTGTAACACCAATACGATTTGCCATAATATCACCAGCAGAATACATAGCTGACCCTACGGTGTATTTATTTTTTTTGGTTAACGCAAACTGTTTGGTCAACTGCTCGACATCTTGAAATGCCGGTCCGCCAGTTGTAACTCCAAATTTATATAGAGCATGCCCGATAACAACCTGCGATTTTCCTCTAAATTGGACCCAATCCCTTAAATTCGTTTCAAATGGATTCGACGGATTTCCTATTTCTTGATACAACTGAGGCATCAAAATATCTACCCAACCTGCGAAAGTCCATTTAGGCACATCTGCAAACATCGTATTATAGTTGTAAGATCTGCTAGCCGCTGGAGACACAGAAAATACAACTTCAGGTCTTTTACTCACAATAGTATTATAGACACCTTCAATAGCTTTGTCTACATTTCCACGTCTAAAATCATCTCTCTTCGTATATCCTTCACCGTACTTTTTAAAATCAGCCTCATCGTTATACGTAAACCCAGAAGGATAAAAATAATCATCAAAATGAATTCCATCCACGTCGAACTTTGTAATCAGATCTTCTACAATTTTGTTTAACCTTTCACGCACCTCTGGCATAGCCGGATTATAAATACGGAGCAGAGGGAGGTCTATTGTCCAACTAGCAGGGATAGTCGAAGGTAGTGGAGCAAAAGCATCCGTTTCTTTCGCTCTGCTAGAAATCCGGTAAGGGTTCATCCAAGCGTGAAACTCCATGCCTCTGGCGTGTGTTTCATCAATCAAGAATTTTAACACGTCGTATCCGGGATCAACTCCTCTTGTGCCAGAGACGGCAGCAGACCACGGCTCATAGGGCGAGTTATAGAAGGCATCTGCCATCCCTTTGACCTGAAAAATGACGGTATTAAACTTTAATTCCTGTAAGCGATCCAACATTGCCCTATATTTTTGCTTTTGCGCGGCCTCACCTCGTACACCTGGCCAATCCAACTCCCACACGGTAGCAAACCAAGCTGCTCGCATTTCCTTTTTAGGAAAATTCAGACCAGACTCAACTTCTGGTTCTGGTAATACCTCTCCTTTGTCGTCTTTACAGCTGTTAAAGACTAATGTAATGCAAAAAAGCATACATAGATAAATAGACAGTCTTTTCATGTATTCCAAACTTATAAGTATTTGAAAGAAAGAACGTCGATATCTAAATAAAGACGTTCTTCCATTTTTTTAATTAGTCTTTAGCAACGTTAACTGGGAATTCAATAATCGCAAAACCCGCATCTGTAGTCGCGCCATAAATCATCAATTTCTGATCTTTACCTTGGGCATCTTTTACGACATAGAATCCAGATTGCGTTCCTGGTGCCGTATTTGCGGCACCTGATATTAAGAATTCATATACAGGTTTTTTATCGCCTTGCTCAAACGCAACAAAAGCATCATTAATGGTTGCTCCTCTAGTAATATTATAGACACTTAATACAGAAGTGACCGGAGCAGATCTAGGAATTGTAATTGTCAATAAATATCGTTCCCCGTTAAATTGAATAATACGAGGATCCCCAGAACTGGTAGGAAGTGTTGTAGCTCCAAGTTTAAAAGAAGATTTACCAGAAGCATCGATAAGCGAAATAGCCTGTGAATGCCCTCCTATAATATAGGTTCCCGTATTACCTACTTGATTAATCGCAGACCATTGTTCATAATTTATATGCGTTGTAATGAGCGAAGTTTCAGTAGCCTTATTATAACCTTCAATTTTTACACGAATCACATTAGCTGTTGAAGAAGGGAAAAACGCATAACCGTTTCCATCGGCATCCAGCGTGATCGAAAAATTATCCCCGTGGCGAGCCGCTGCACCTGGTATTGTACTAACATTTATATTTGCAACAACCTCTGGTGCGGCAGAAGGGCTTGCCCAATGATAAAGTTTCAAGGGTGATGCTGCAGCACCGGATAAACTAGCCACATAAGAGTGTCCATTGACTTGAGCCGCCATATTATAAGTGTAAGTTCCCCCTGTGATTCCTGCTATTGATAATGGAATTGGTGTCTTATCTCCCTTCTTAAGCTTTTCAACATCTAACAAATGAATCCCAGAACTACCTCGACTTGCTATCAAGACATATTTACCATCGAAACCCGTTCCTCGAGTCATTTGACTTACAAAGGCAGGATAAACCGCGGCCGGACCTTTATTCGCGGAGAAGTCATACACCGTTGCCAAGCTGAAATCAGCTCCATATACCGGAACTTTCAAACGTAATTTAACTAAATATTCTCTATAACGAGGCAAGCTTTCCACCTTAACTACAATAGTTTTTTCACTATCTCCTTTTTCAAAATTAACTGGGTAAACCTCCTTATCCAGTTTTGCACCATTTGATACTTCAGCTTCAAACTTCAAATTCTGAAAGTTGGTTAATGTATCTAATCGGGGGAAGCTTACTGTCTTAGTTTTTTCATCAACAGTCCCCAATACCACATCTGTACCGTTTGCTCCTGCATTAATTATCTTAATAGACTTTAACTCTGTAACTTTTGATGTCGTATCCATCGCTTTGGGCAAGTCCTCGGTACAAGAAGATACCGAAAACAACACTATCAGACTTGCCAGTCCAATAGTCGATAGTTTATGTAATAAATTCATCTTTTTCATATTAAATTTCAACAACTAGTTCTGCGCCCAACCTTCAGTTTGCTTCAAGACATAGCCTTTCAGCGCATACTCGTCCATTTGAACTCTTCCTATAGGAGTCAGATAAGGATTAATGTTTGCCTGATTTAAGAAAGGAAGACGATGTTTGTTACTCTGATTCTTATAAAACCCAACCATTAATGCTGCATTTGCACCGTTATATACGGCTTCCTGTCCCGTTATACTAACGACAGACAGCACACCAACATTTTTAGCATCCAATTCTGTTGGCAACTCAATAGGGAAATTGACCCATCCGCCAGACAATAGATCTTTATTTAAATCATTATCCATATACTCTAACTTCTTCCACCGTCTCAAATCCGTCAAACGTCCTGTTTCAAAAGCCAACTCCAACCTCCGTTCTCTTCTTATTTCCCACAACAATGAAGACACACTAACATCTCTACTCGGGTCATTTGGAAGAGTTCCTAGTAATAACTTAGGCAACTGCTTCACTCCTCGCTGCTTCGCTTCTGCTGCAATTGGACGCTCTCTTATTTTATTGATAGAATTATCAATATCAGTTTGGCTTAAGGCCGCCCCTCCTAGTTCAGCCAATTCGGCCTTCGCCTCAATCCAATTTAAAAGCACCTCTGCATATCTAAGTACAGGAGCATCCGTTTCATTCTTGCTACCAGTAAACTCTGCTGGCATTACCTTTCCCTCGGCTCTAGCTTGTTCAATATCACGCGGAAAATACTTTGTGATATAGTAAAACGAACCTCTATTCTTCAAAGTTGGCTTACTATATATTGACGCTTCGAAACGAGGATCTCTATTCTTAATTAGATTACCAATATCAAATTTTTGAGCGTCAGCCACTCCTGAATTTTCCCAAGTTTGACCATCGGCACACAAATAAGCTTTCAACAAGTCTGCTGTTGGCCCTGTATTTCTAGATTCATCCAGATTACAGTTTGAAGCAACTGCATGTGTTACGGATGCGGTAGCATCATATGCCCTGTACATGACCATATCTTTGTTCCCTTTTAAACTTTTAGAGGTAAACTGAGACTTATAATCCGACTCAATTGCATATTTACCACTAGAAATATCTATCTGAGCAGCTTCGACAGCCAACTCAAAAAATTTCTTAGCCCTCTCTGGGTTATTATAATGATACTTTTGCCAAGACC
>JAITLW010000288.1 GCA_031277715.1 Sphingobacterium sp.
ATTCTTGCGTAAATTGTTCGGATTCGAAATGCCCAATATCGGCTATTACGAGATCCCCTTCCGCATCAAAAAACTCATGGTATTTATAATCTGCTGTAATAAAAATATCTGCGCCAGAACGTTTTGCTTCGTTTAATAAGAAGCCTCCAGCTCCACCACAAACTGCTATCCGCTCTATCGGTTTGTTCGGCAACTCGGTATGACGGATTACATTCAGTTTCAATCGTTCTTTTAAGTAATGTAGTACGCTATTTGCTTCCATTGGCTCAGCAAGATTTCCGATTACTCCTGACCCTACCTGTTGAAGGGTGTTTTCTAGGTTCACGATATGGTAAGCGACTTCTTCATAAGGGTGTGCTGACAACATAGCCACAACAATCTGTCGCTCGATGGGTGCAGGAAAAACAACTTCAATTTTTGTTTCTTCGACCCGTTCTTGTGTCCCCACGGTGCCAATAGCAGGATTCGCTCCGTCCAAAGGTCTAAATGTGCCGTATCCGGCAGTATTATAGCTACATTGATCATAGTCCCCTATACTTCCAGCCCCTGCATCGAAAAGAGCCTGCCTTACGTCTTCTACGTTTGCTCTAGGCACATAGACTACTAGTTTTTTTAATAATCCAGACTTGGGGCTTAGTATTGCTTGGTTTATCAAACCCAGCTTCTCAGCAATCTTTGAACTCACCCCACCAATTATATTATCTAGATTGGTATGGATTGCGTATAAAGCGATATTATTTTTGATAGCCTTGATCACCGTCCGTTCTACATAGTTGCGGCCATTGAACTTTTTCAGGCCTTTGAAGACTATGGGATGGTGCGAAATAATCAGATTACATCCCTTTGCAATCGCTTCCTCTACAACGGCCTCTGTACAGTCTAGAGATATCAACGCTTTATGGACTTCATCGTCTGGATGCCCGACAATCAATCCTGAATTGTCATAAGATTCCTGATACGAAAGAGGCGCTATCTGTTCAAGATACTGTGTTATTTCTTTTACCTTCATATAGCTCAATTTTATAAATAACTATCTTCAATTTCTTCCTCAGTTCTGTTTGTTGTGTCCCGATATTGAAAGGGTTCTCGGAGCAACTTCTTATACTCGTATATTTTAAACCAGTATAATATGAAGCCAACAAATGCTATTATAGAGGCCATAAAACCGACGAATGTAGGTAAAGGTATATTACTGACCATATATCCCCCTGCGTACATATAGCCCTGCTTTTGTGTCGGTTCTTCTTCTACTGCAACTTGACGGTCGTAGAATTCATTGTTTAACGAATCAGTTAATCTACGAACAACGACAAAATTCCAATAGATGTTGAAAAAAGGCAAAGCGACTAGCCAAGCTTGCTTAGGGAGAATACATCTATTCTCTTCTCTAATTAAATTTAGCGTGGTTCGTATGGTATTGGCAAATAATAGCCAAATCAACACTTGAACAATGAAAGCAATTATGAGATAAGGAACGAGCTTCTGAACATCAGGATTCTTTAAGAGTTCTTCCATTTACTGTTTTATCATTTTTTCCCGGTCAGCATCATAGGAGGACATATTCTCCGATGGTCTATTACGGTGTTTTTAATTTATCTTTAAAAATACAAAGAGTTAGGCAAATAATAAAAATATTGCGGGAATCTTATGCAATTCGAGCTTGTGAGACTGCCAACCTGCTATGGTCCTGCTTTCGACAAATTCATCGGACGCGGTTAAATTTGCGGCTACACAGAGTTTTGTTTCCGGCTTGCCCACTTTCAATAGTTCTTCAAACAATTGATTGTTGCGAAATGGTGTTTCGATAAAGATCTGGGTTATCTTTTCTCTTCGACTCTGTGCCTCCAACTCTTTTATCTTTCGGCTCCTATCGCTCTTATCTATTGGCAAATAGCCATGGAATGTAAATTTCTGTCCATTAAAGCCGGATGCCATAAGCGCCAACAGAATCGAACTTGGCCCCACTAAAGGGGCCACCTGTATGTTGCGACGATGGGCTTCTGCCACGATATCTGCTCCGGGATCTGCAACCCCAGGACAACCAGCTTCTGACATCAATCCCACGTCCTTTCCTTTGAGTACATTGGCAAACACCTGGTTATAATCCATTTTTTCGCGCGCATGCTTCCCGAAATCATGAATGATGAGCTCACTTTGAGGAACTGTAAGGCCTGCTGTCTTTAAGAACTTTCGGGCGGTTTTTTCATTCTCAACGATATACTCCGATATTTTAGCAATGACATCGTGATGCAATGGAGTATATGATGCCCTTTCGGCCCCTTCAGCCAAAGGAACTGGAATTAAATAAAGTTTGCCCTTTTCCATAGTGCAAACCTACTTAATTTTTCTAAGAAAGTACCTGCCTCATGGCATTGATTGAGGCTATAGGCTACTTTCTCTTAATAAGGACAGTCCCTTTATACAGTCTCGAATACGTCCCATTTATCGCTGTAACATTGTAATAATAGGTCCCTTCTTTTAAACCTTGCCCTGTCCATCCATTTTTATAATTCTCTTCTCTGAATAATTCTATCCCGAACCGATCTACCACGATCAACTCTACCCGCTCATAACCTTCCATTCCCGAAATCACATAAGTGTCGTTTTTACCGTCACCATTTGGCGTGAACACATTAGGTATATATAAATCCCGAGGCACTATCTTCAGATAGACTTTGGCCTTGGCGGTGAGGCCATTCCTATCAGTAATTTCATATTCGAACTCATCGTTGCCAACAAAGTCAGCATTAGCTTCACAGATAACAGCCCCATTCTCCACATACACATTTGTATGCATGGGTGGTGTGACAATCCTGACACTATTTGTCCGTATCGGTGACGAACCTGGTTTGTCATTTTCTAAAACATGAATAGCTTTGGTGTTTCCATAAACTACCACTGCATAATCATCCTTTGCGACGAGTGGGGTATTGGACAGTTTGGTGAACCATGTTCCTGACAACGCTTTTCCAGCTTTTGCTTCGACCTGTCTACGTGTATGTATAGCTTGTCTGCCTTTCTCTTTAAAGTAGGTCACATCTCCAATCCAATTCCCTCCGGCAACATATTGCATTACCTGTGCGGCAGGGTCAATATAAGCTGTACCATTGGAAGACACTTGATGTATCAGAGTATAATCCATAAGCATGGCACGGTCCGCAAATATATTCCAGACTCTATCCATTCCTATCTCTTTGTTTTCAAAATATAGTCCCGATGTAAGGTAATCCGTTACGGAAACATATACTTTACTATTGGGCAAAGATGGCTTCAACAGTGCTGGTGTGTAATCACCTTTATCTTTACCGACCGGGAATAAAAACTCCGAATTACTATGGCTATTTCTTTTGATCAAGTACCCTGATTTGGCACCGTTGGTCACCACAAACCTTTTGTAGCTATGGTTTAATATCGTTCCATTTTCCCCTAGCTCAAAATCATGGCCATTCAGGAAAATATTAGCCCCATCTACTGCCAAGTTGATTGCTTTTGCCAATTTTAATGAAGCCTCATTTTTTTCAACTACTGCCGTTATTCCGTTATCACGGTTGGCAACCATATCCGTAAGATGCAATCCTTCTTCGTTCAACAGCTCGATATTAACATCAATGTAGTTTCCTCCATTAGCATCAATATGAGTCGGCTGTGCTACCCATCGGCTATAAAATGGATTTTTTGCGGGGCTATGGATATTCAGGACTCCCTTTCCCGATATCTTTGCTGTAGGTGCAATCCAAATATTCTTAACATACAGATCAAGCTGACCATCTATTTGCCAAACTGCATTTGCATCGATAAACAAAGACTCGGCATATACGGCCTTGAACTGCCTTTCGGTCAAAATCGTCTGTCCATTGCTGTAGAGGATACTCCCCGTACCATCCTGTCCATGACCACGAAGGGTAGACAACAACAGGCAAGCATAGATAAAAAAGAACTTCATCATGTCTATCTCTTTGTTTTGCTAGGAATATTCGGATTAATCAAAGATGGTCCCAGTATATAGATACGATGATCTTCGACCTCTCCAAAGTTCACATTATCTACTGGGCTGTTTATTTCACCTTCGGAAACATCAAAATAACGCAAGCGCACATAAGTACTATAGGGCTTACGTAAAACTGGTACTTCCCATTGTAAAACAACTTCACCATCTCCGCTTCCATTTATCACGGCAACCGCTCGCTCGCTATCATCAAATCTACCATTGAGATCAAAATCTATCCAGCCCATAACCCGACTTCCCTTTTTAGCTCCTTTATAGGGTATTTTGGCTTCGATTGTATTGCCGGGCATATAATATTGTTTATAAGAAAATCGTCTATATTTTTCCGGCCAAGCATCTTCTTCATTAAGCAATGGGTTTTCGACTGGACTCTTATCGTCCCCTAGGGCATCTTTGGAAAACATCGCTCCATTATCTCCATCCGGGGGAGTTGAACCCAAATAGCTTCCCTTGGTCATCTCCAACACACCTGCTTCATAGTCCTTAGTATTGATATCTACAGTCTTATCGATCTTCTCCTTCTCTGTTGCCGAAGATGATACAGTGGCAATATGGTCGTTTGTGAAAGCAAGGTTTTGCAAAAGATGTATTGGACTTCCATAAGAAGCGGGAGCATCACCTAAATCTATGGAAGGTTTTAACAAACCTAAAGCTAGGGCTGTCAAACCCCCTCCTTTTAATGTAGCTTTAAAGGATACGGATAAGTTCCCCTTTTCATATGCTTGTTCATTAAAAGCTAAAAAGGCCACCGCCCCTGTTTTCTTATCATTTCCTCCTAAAAACTTGATAGTCTGTTTGCCATTTGAACCATTTTCTTTCCGAATATTATAGGGACCAGCA
>JAITLW010000316.1 GCA_031277715.1 Sphingobacterium sp.
GTTGGATAGAAAACTGCGGTGCTACCGGAAGATCTGCAAAACCACCTACATAAAATGAAGTGTTATTTTTTGCATTATCAGTATTGGAGTACTTAGCTAAGTTAACACCGGCTTTGATACCGTAACCTACTTGTGCCTGTGCACCAGCAACCATTAATAATGCTGCACCTAATGATAGTAAAACTTTTTTCATAATCAATTGTTTAAATTTTTTTAATATAATGAGTTGTACATCAACTCTGTCACTCCCATATAATCAAATTTGATACCAAACTCAATTATGAATTCAACGAATATAAAAGTACCCCGAGTAATAAGGCCTTGCAGCACCGATAAGGGCACTATCTTACTTAAATTGTAAATATCTTTCTACAAATAAGGTCCTTGTCTGCCGATTTATACTGTCAAATTCGCTGATGTAAAATATCATCACATGGACTTTTCGGCAGAAAGCTCCTACCTAAATTCATTTTGTGAAATTAATTTTGCTTTTTCAATTTTTAAGTTTACTTTTGCATGCCCGGTGAGGGTAAAGGGTCGGATGGCCGAGTGGCTAGGCTGAGGTCTGCAAAACCTCCTACAGCGGTTCGAATCCGCTTCCGACCTCGTTTTCTAACGTACAAAAAAATATTATATTAAAATGGGAGTTACACGTTTAAAAAGAAAAGATAGAAGAAACAAAACTACTTCACGTATGGAAGTTCAGTTTCTAAGCTTGGGACGTAACATTGAACCAGGTTCACGTTCAAAAATGCCTAAGCATAGCCAAATTACTAAAAACGACGAGATTTTAAACCAATTGGTTGCTGAAGCTAAATAAGCTCATATCTCATCATATAAAAAAAGGACTTGTTTTGCAAGTCCTTTTTTTATGCCCAAGAAATTGATCTTACTAAAAAAGGCCACAGATAACTGTAGCCTTTTCTTATTTTATTTCGCTTATTCTTAAGAATTAATTGCCGCTACTCCGGGCAATTCCTTTCCTTCCATATATTCCAATAGCGCTCCTCCACCAGTACTAACATAGCTAACATGTTCGGTCATTCCAAACTTAGCTACCGCAGCAGCAGAATCTCCACCACCGATTAGTGAGAAGGCTCCTCGTTCGGTTGCTGCTACAATCGCATCAGCGACAGCTTTCGTACCAGTAGCAAACGTATCAAACTCAAACACCCCCATAGGCCCGTTCCATAACAATGTATTCGACGCAGATATCACTTCAGCAAAATGACGTGACGACTCGCTACCGATATCCAGCCCCTGTAGATCTGCAGGGATCTGATCATTGGGACCATCGTAGGTTGTTGCATCATTAGAGAACGCATCCGCAATCTGTGCATCCGTAGGCAACACTAAATTCACCCCTTTTTCTTCTGCTTTCTTCACCAATTCATTCGCAAGGTCCAATTTATCCATTTCTACCAACGACTTTCCAATCTCACCGCCTCGAGCTTTAACAAACGTATACGCCATTCCGCCACCGATAATAAGATTATCCACTTTGTCCAATAGAGACTCGATCAATTGTATCTTATCCGAAACTTTAGCGCCGCCCATAATTGCTGTAAACGGCCTGTTAGGGTGATTCAAAACTTTCTCCGCGTTGTTCAACTCCCCGGCCATCAAATAACCGAAATATTTAGCCGTCGGAAAAAATTGCGCTACGATTGCCGTAGATGCATGTGCGCGGTGCGCCGTACCGAAAGCATCATTGACATATACATCACCCAATTTGGAAAGCTTCTCCGCAAAAGCGACATCTCCCTTTTCTTCTTCTTTATAGAAACGGAGGTTTTCCAACAATAACACTTCTCCAGCTTTCAAGTTTGCGGATTTATCGTATGCTTCAGCACCGATACAATCGTTAGCAAACTGAACATCTACCCCTAATACCTTTGAAAGGTGTGAAACAATATGTTTTAACGAATACTTATCTGTCGGTCCTTCTTTAGGTCTCCCTAAGTGAGACATCAATACAACGGATCCTCCATCTGCTAATATTTTCTTTATTGTAGGTGCAGCTCCTTGAATTCTGTTATCATCCGTAATATTAAAATCCGCATCAAGAGGGACATTAAAATCGACCCGGATTAAGGCCTTTTTACCCGAAAAATTTAAATCGTCAATTGTTTTCATACACTGTATCTAAAAGTATTTAAGTTGATTTGAGCCGTAAACTTATATAAATTGCTTTGCATTCATGCAATGCCATAAAAAAAAATCTAATATATCTCAATTTGATAAGGCAATCTTGCCTGTATTCCCGTATGTTTTAAAACCTTGGTCACGTCCAGTAGATACTTTTGGTAATCCCCAAGCTCTTCACCAAACAACCACATCTTAACCCTGTCTTTGGAAGAAGATAATATACTTGCAAAAGGATCCTCTTTCTCTGGAAGTTCCACAATCTGGTAGTTTTTCAACGAAGCCTTTGCCGCGGCCGCACCGATAGCACGCTGCAGGTTACCGATACCATCCACCAGTCCCAGTTCAAGCGCTTGCTTTCCGGTCCACACTCGTCCCTGTCCGATACTATCCACCGCTTCTACCTTCATTTTCCGACCATTAGCCACTCGCTCCATGAAGGTAGCATAGGTTCTATTTACCTCCATCTGTACGATAGAACGTTCTTCCTCCGTAAGTGGTTTATCCGGATTACCCATCAGACTTGAAAACTTACCCGTATTCACCTCGTCAATATGTATTCCTAGTTTATTATTCAATAATCCCTTAAAATTAGGGATAAGTCCAAATACCCCAATAGATCCCGTCAACGTACTTGACTCCGCAAATATAGAATCTGCCGCTGCCGCGATATAATATCCGCCAGACGCAGCGTAATCGCCCATAGAGACAACAATTGGTTTCTCCTTCTTGATAAGCTCCACTTCTCTCCAAATAACATCTGAAGCCAAGGCTGAGCCTCCTCCCGAGTTTACCCGAAGTACAATCGCTTTGATATCTTTATCTCTACGCAATTTACGAAGTTGTCTCGACACTTTATCGCCACCGATCTGACCTACCGATCCTTCACCATCTACGATATCACCATAGGCATAAAGCACTGCGATCTTGTCGCCAGAAGTTGCCGTAGCATTGCCCGCATAATTCAAAATAGATACCGACGAGATATCTTTATCTTCCGCCACATCCAGACGTTTCTTCAATACCGAAAGAAGTTCATCTTTATATAACTTGCCATCGATGAATTTATAACGGAGAGCATCGTCTGCATTACGGACCAGATACTCATTAGCAATATGCTTCAACGAGTCTACAGGCTGTTTTCGAGCCGTCGAGATATCCGATAAAAACGATTCATAAATACTTCCTAAGTAAGAAGTCACCTGCTCTCTATTTGCCGGACTCATTTCATTGAGTATAAAAGGTTCTACAGCCGACTTATACGTTCCGACTTTTATCACCTGCATCTCGACACCGAGCTTATCCATAGCCTCTTTCATAAAGACGACCGACGAGCTTAATCCTCTAAAATCAAGAGAACCCTGCGGATTCAGATAGACACTATCTGCTACAGTAGACAGATAATAAGCTTTCTGCGAATAACCATCACTATAAGCAACAATAAACTTCTTCGATTCCTTAAAATCAACCAAAGCATCCCGTATTGCTTTCAAACTAGCAAAACCCATTCCTACTGAGGAAGGATTTAGGTATATCCCTTTTATATTATCATCCGTTTTTGCTGCCTTTATCCGTGCCAGCACATCATTCAGTCCTATAGATTTCTCCACACTATAAAGTGGAAGGTTTAAATCCCCTAGTGGATTGCTTTCTGTCTTTTCAACAATTTTATAATCAAGAGACAGGTATAACACCGATTTGGCTGGGGCGACGACCGTTGTCGGTTGCGACGACTGCTGTACCAACACACCAATAAACACTAAAAAAAGAAAAAACAGAATAATACTCGTTATAAGTATCCCTGTTATCGTGGCTAGCACTTGTTTGATAAAGTTCATATGTAAACAATTTGTTTTTTACAGACTAAATTTAATGTATTTAATTGGTTTTGTCGAATTTGAAGGTTCATTATTGTATTTTTGAATAGTATGAATCAAATCTACATCCTACTAGGAGCCAATCTAGGCAATCCGACTGCACAAATTGCTCAGGCATCTATCCTTTTGCAGGGTCGAATTGGTCGTATTCTAAAATCATCCGCTCTTTATGTCTCCGAGGGATGGGGCGTCAAAGACCAGCCCTTATTTTACAATCAGGCGCTACTGATTCAAACCGACCTCGACAAGCAGACCTGCCTGACCCTATGCCAGGAAATAGAAACCGAACTGGGGCGGACACGCCTCGTCAAATGGGGAGCTAGACTCATAGACATTGATATTATATACTTTAACGAGGAGGTCTACGAGTCGGAAGATCTGGTGATCCCGCACCCCCTTATGCAATTTAGAAACTTCGTACTTGTACCTCTTTGCGAAATTGCAGCAGACTACATACACCCTTTATTACAACAATCCAACCAACAGCTCCTTAGCAATAGTGAGGATGAGCTTGTTGTCAAGAAATATACTTAATTCATATTTAGATGGCCTATAAAATCATCAACCCAGAATCGATCAACAAATCCATGATGGGCAATCCAAAAATGGTAAAACAGTTCATTGAAATGTATATTGAACAGAGCCCCCTAGATTTTCAGGTATTAGCCCAAAGCCTGACCAACAACGATAAGACAGCTATCGGGGACAGTGCCCACCATATCAAGCCCACGATGGAATACATTGGCGCATCAAAACTTAGGGCCGCTTTTCAAGAACTGGAAAATATGGGACGGGATGGTATAGAAATGGAGACTATCCGAATCAAATTTGAAGAAATCAAATCCGACTTTGACTTGATGATCACAGAATTAAAGTCGTTTACCTTGGAAAACGAAAAGTATATAAACGACTAAGGGGTAAAAATCATTATAGATTCTTACCCCTTAACCAGGAATTTATAATACGTTTTTAACTAAGATCAAATTTATATCCGACTCCTTTTACAGTAGCCACATAATTATCTCCGATTTTCTCCCGCAATTTCCGGATATGCACATCGATAGTCCTATTGGTAACCACCACAGAATCTTCCCAAATCGCTTTTAATATCTGTTCCCGTGTATATACCTTATTGGGCTTCGAAGCTAACAAGTATAAAAGTTCGAACTCTTTTTTCGCCAATACGATTTTTTCATCTTCGCGGTACACCAAAAATGCATCCCGGTCAATAACCAAATCAGCAATCTCCAATTTATCTATTGGCTCATCAATAGATTCTGTGGAATTTCTCCGCAAAATCGCATTGATTCTAGACATTAATGCGCGTGGCTTAATGGGTTTTGCGATATAGTCATCAGCACCGACATGAAAGCCTGCTATTTCCGAATACTCTTCACTTCTAGCAGTTAAAAAGACCATGAAGGTATGCTTAAATTCAGGCAGCGAGCGCATAATTCGACAAGCCTCTATTCCATCCATCACAGGCATCATAACATCTAGAATAATCAAGTCAGGACTAACTTCCTTCGCTTTATCTATTGCTAATTTTCCATTTGACGCCGTATAGACTTGATAGCCTTCTTTGTTCAGATTGTAGGAAATGAGATCTAAGATATCTTGCTCATCATCTACCACAAGTATTTTTTGCTTGGCACTCATATTAGTTTTTTTGCTAAAGTATGTACTTTATGGTAAGATAAAGTTAATCGAATGTTATGAAATTGTTAACTATTAAAAATAACTTAATAAATTAATAAACTAACTCTAATTTGAAGACAAGGTCTTTTGCAAGAAAGCCTCTAAATCCGTGCCACGCAGGTTTTTAGCGACAATAAGTCCCGATGGATCTAACACCACAGAAGCCGGAATAGCCTTAATACGATAGTTCAGCACCAAATCAGAGCTCCAGGCCTTTAAGTCCGAAATATTAGTCCAAGTCAATTTATCCTCCTCTACAGCACGCATCCACGAACCTGGATTATTATCCAGGGACACCCCCAATACCGTAAAGTTTTTATCCTTATACTGATTGTATAGACGCACTATATTCGGGTTTTCCTTGCGACAAGGGACACACCAAGAAGCCCAAAAATCAACAAGCACATACTTACCTTTAAAATCAGAAAGCTTTACCGTCTTATTGTCCGGTGTATAAGCAACGATCTCCGGCGCGGGCTGCCCTACGGCCAATTTCCGCAACTTCGCAATCTCTTCTTTAAATTGAATGACCGTACGATTGCCCGAAAACAAATCTCCCAAACCATCAGTATAAGTTATTAATTCACTTTCAGCCACATCCGGATCCAAAATACTCATCGCATAAAATCCGGCCAGGTTATCCCGATTAGCATTTGCAAAAGCTACAGCCTGCGTCGTAAAAGAAACCATTTCCTTTCTATACTGTGCCATATAATCCGCTCGCAGACTTTCTATTTCTGGTTCAGATTTACCTGCCATACGTTTTACAAAGTCTCCCTGCAATGAGTCTTCCAGAAATTCCTTTCTTTGTTTTACCGGCGCAAAATCCCGTAACAACGAAGATAAAGCAGAGCCTTCCACCTTATAGTCTTCTGGATTATCCTGAAGATTTGAGCTAAATACAAGCTTCTCGCCAGGAGAAACAATAATAGGATAACGGTTTTTGCCCACTTCTATCGTCAAAAGCCGTGGCTGGGTTGCTTCACGCTCAAACTTAAATTTGTTCTGATCGCTCAAAAAGACAGAATCAAGTTTCCGATCACCTTCATAAAACGCAACAACCTTAACATTACCTGGATTTAAAATCTCACCAGCTATCCCTATCGTATCCTTACTGGAACAGCCCCATAACCCTAATCCAAAAATTGAAAATAGAAAAACGTGAAACTTGTTCATATGCTGCTAATAAATAATACTACGTTAAAAAATTCTTTGATCGTGCTATAGCCTTCTCCAGACCACTAGCATCCTTACCACCCGCAGTCGCGAAGAAAGGCTGTCCACCGCCTCCACCCTGAATATCTTTGGCCAGGTCACGCACTATATTTCCGGCATTCAGACCACGCTCTTTCACCAACTCTTCAGAGACGACAACCGTTAAACTAGGCTTACCGTCTATATTTGCTCCTAAGACCAAGAACAGATTATTCATCGCGCCTTTCAAGGCATAAGCAAGTGTTTTCACCGCATCAGCACTTGGCAGATCCACTACAGTAGCCAGGAAGTTAACTCCATTCACGACTTCCATCTTCTCGTTCAACTCATTCTTCAATGACAACGAGCGTTCCTTTAAGAAATTATCGATTTCTTTCTTCAACGAACCATTCTCATCCATAATCTTTGTGACCGCAGAAACGAAATCTTTCGGGTTATTCAGAATTTCTTTCATATGCTGGAACAGCTCAAAATGCTCTCTAATCACAGCAGCTGCCTTTGTTCCGGTGATAGCTTCAATCCGTCGCACCCCTGCTGCTACAGCTGACTCAGAAACAATCTTAAAAAATCCGATCTGTCCCGTTGCCTTTACGTGAGTACCACCACAAAGCTCTTTGGAATATTTATCATCAAAGGTAATCACACGAACATAATCTCCGTATTTCTCTCCAAAAAGAGCCGTCACCCCCGAATCTACCGCCTGCTGATAAGGCACCTGTCTTTCTTCTTTCAATGGAATATTAGCACGGATTTTAGCATTAACGATATCCTCGACAGCCTTGATTTCTTCATAAGTCATTTTAGCAAAATGAGAGATATCAAACCGTAGAATATCTGCAGACACCAACGACCCTTTCTGATTGACATGCTCACCCAGCACCTCTTTCAAAGCTGCATGTAGTAAATGCGTCGCAGAGTGATTGCTCTCTGTATCGATACGTTTTGCTACATCAACAGTAGCTTCGAAGCTAGCATCGATTTCTTCAGGCAATTCATTCACGAAATGAACAATAAGTCCATTTTCTTTTTTCGTATCTGTCACGACTATTTTCTCGCCGCGCTCGGAGACTAACAGTCCCGAATCACCGACCTGACCTCCACCTTCTGCATAAAAAGGCGTAACACTCAATACCAATTGATATTGGTCCTTACCTTTTGCACTTACCTTACGGTACTTTTGAATATGGGTTGTAGCCGTCAATGCATCATACCCTACAAACTCCACTTCATCACCTTCACCAACAATTACCCAATCTCCAGTATCTGTTGTGGTCGCCGCTCTCGAGCGTTCCTTTTGAGCCAGCAAAGCCCGATCAAAAGCATCCATATCTACTGTCAGACCTTTCTCTCTTGCCAACAACTCCGTCAAATCTATTGGAAAGCCATAGGTATCGAACAATTCAAAGGCAAAATCTCCATCAATAAGCTGGTTACCCTCGACATAGTTCTCGAATCGCTGTATTCCTGTAGTCAATGTTCTCAAAAAGGAAATCTCCTCTTCTAAAACCACTTTTTCCACAAAGTCCTGCTGTTGATAAAGCTCGTCAAACACCCCTTTAAACTGTGCTGCCAAAACAGGCACCAACTCATGGAAGAAAGGCTGTTTGAAATCAAGGAAAGTGTAAGCATAACGAACAGCACGTCTCAAGATACGGCGGATTACATATCCTGCTTTATTATTTGAAGGTAGTTGCCCATCAGCAATTGCAAAAGATACGGCACGGATATGATCCGAAAGCACTCGCATAGCGATATCCGTTTTCTCTGCTGCTCCGTACTGGACTCCTGATTTTTGAGCGATATAGGCAATCAATGGCTGGAACACGTCTGTGTCATAGTTTGAAGTTTTGCCCTGTATTGCGCGCACTAAACGCTCAAATCCCATTCCCGTATCCACATGTTTAGCGGGTAGTGGCTCAAGGCTACCATTCTTCAACCTATTGAACTGCATAAATACCAAGTTCCACACCTCGATGACCTGAGGATGGTCAGCATTGACCAATTCCTGTCCCTTCTGTGCAGCTCGCTCCTCATCGGTACGCATATCATAATGGATTTCCGAACAAGGTCCACAAGGCCCCATGTCTCCCATCTCCCAGAAATTATCTTTCTTATTCCCCAGTAAAATACGGTCTTCGGCGATAAACTCCTTCCAAAAATTATATGCTTCCTCATCACGGACCAATCCTTCAGCGTCATCCCCTTCGAAAATCGTCACATATAATCTGTCTTTGTCCAATTTATAGACTTCGGTGAATAATTCCCATGCCCATGCGATAGCTTCTTTCTTAAAATAATCTCCAAAAGACCAATTCCCCAACATTTCGAACAGGGTATGGTGA
>JAITLW010000330.1 GCA_031277715.1 Sphingobacterium sp.
TGATTTCCTTGTATAAAAATACCTGTGAATATAGTAAAAATTTGTAATGCGAAATGATGCTATGTAGGTTTATAGGTTATATATCTTTGTCTTTAGTCACTGTGTTTCGAATAAGGCATGCACTATTGATACAGTAAATAAAAGGTCTCTTTAATATCTTGTATTATAGATATATAAGGCTTATCTTTAACATACATATCATAATGTATCCGCGCTAGCGGGGATTTAATTGGTTAAACATAGCCCTTGCAGTCTGCAGGGGCTATATTGTATAATGTCTATTTCTTTATCAGTGTGTAATCTTTAGAGAGGAGGGAGGCTATTTGGAAAATGATACTAGCGAACTTCGTTAAGCACTTCAAACATTGAAACGCCAGCTTGGGGTCTTCCTAATCTATGAGTATATGATCGCCGAAGCTATCAATCCAGTAATAGTAGCCAGCAAGGTAGTGATTTTAATAGCTCGCGAATGAGTGTTTGAAAACAGAAGCGCAAATACGCCTACTATTGGTGATAAGAAAAAGGTAACATCTAATGCTCTTTTATTTCCGTCTTTGTACTTGTCTAGTTTACTCATATCTAATAGCTTTATTGGTTGTGAACCTCTGTACATACTAAATATAGAAATAATTCTTGAGAATTAATGTGATCGATATATTTAAAAGAATAATCTTAGTCCCGATAGAAGTGTCTGGAAAGAGGGGTATTAGGCACTTCAACCATTGAAGCGCCAACATGGGGGCTATATTGTATAATGTCTATTTCTTTATCAGTTTGTAATCTTTAGAGAGGAGTGGACTGTATTTATTTGGAAAACGGTACCACTAAGTTCGTTGAGCACTTCAAATATTGAAGCGCCAACGTGGAGAGTTAAGCTACCAATTATAAATTTTACCGGAAGCGATTTGGGATATAGGAGATAGATTTTAACTCATTATGTAATAGTTCAAAAGTTTTTTGCTAGATTCAGGTATGATAAAAAAGTCAAATAAAGAAAGTACTGATAGTAAATATGTTCTTAGCATTGAAGATGGTGTGCAGACTTGTACAAGTAGAGATGAAGGTAATACCATTATTAAAAAATTCAGCAAAGAACTGGGTCGTAGTTATGTTCATTTTAGTTATGAAGTATGTTCTCCTGGTGATGATTGATTTAAAGGTATAATGTTAGGCACTCCAAGCATTGAAGCGCCAGCTTGGGGAACTGAAGCCTTTCTGTTTTCAAGCATCGGATAAATATAAAAATACACTTGTCATCGCTTGATTCTTTTCTTGATAGTTTTCCCTATAGCAAAGAGTAATTGATCAACGTGATAACAATAATCAGATTCCTTTTTTAGTTTTTCTGAAATCTTTGAGCCATTAAGCCATTTCTTATAGTTTAAGATTAACGATTGATGCTTTTTATTCAAGACTTCCAGTTCTCTTTGTTCATCTATATCTTTGTCATCAGTGTTCTCATAAACAGCAAATGCTCTTATTACATGTTGGTCAATTATTGGTTCACCGGTTTTTCCTGTCAGAAACCGTCCAAACTGATGAAATACAATACCTTCTTTAACGATTCGATCTTCGTTGTCTTTAATACCTTTAATGATATGCTTTACTTTTTTCAAGTCTCCATTTTTCCATAATACAGCATAAAATAGTCTCTCTAAAGGAGTTGTGTTTTTGACTGAAAAACCGTTGTGAATATCTAGCTCCGAATTAATAAAACCAGTTTCTATTAAATGTTCAATTTCATTAGAGTTAAGTGTGAAATTAATTTTCGGATATCCGGTTATATCCATTTGATTTTTCTTTGGGATGTTGAGTATGTTTAATATTCCTTTTAAAGCTTCAATACTTTCTGCTTTTTCGATTAAGGTAAAAGCCCGCATTACTAAATCTTTAGCTTGTTGATTGTTCATTATCTCTGATAGTTAAAGAGTTATTTTTATTAGAATGAACCCTACTACAATGAATTGAAACATTGAAGTGCTAGGGTCGATTTTGCATTGACTATTTCATAGGCCAACTAATTATGCCGGATATTATACTAGATAATACAACACTGATGTTCCGAAAATTTGCTCTTCTTCATGATGTTTAACAAACTAATTTAATAATTTTAAGTTATTAAAAAACAGGGAACCCTACCAGTGTAATTCATTATATTTTTAAATCTTCACATTAGAAGCCGAAGCCTTCTGCTGGCCGTCAATTAATATTACATTCTCTAGGTCGAAAAGATTAAGTTCTTTAAGTATTTTTAAAACTTGTTGGTATTCCTCTGGACTAAAGTACAAGATTGCTACTACAGCTCTATTGGTGTTGTTAGCCTTTTTATAGACTTCGACCTGATGTTGTAGATTTCGCTTTAATGAGGAGCTTTTTGCTAATTTAAACTCTATAACCGTTTTGTCTTGGGAGCCCTTCGATACCGTAAAGTCTACTGGCCCTCGTCCATTATTCACTTCCGTGTTTATATCCCAATCTGACCCCTCTTTAACAAATTGGAAAAGCAGCTGAAACATTGCTTCATTTTGATTCTCTTGAATCTTAAAAGTTTTAAAACCTCCTTTATCTTCGATTACAGATTTTAGTAATCCGATACGATATAGAGCTTCCTCGTAGGAACTATGAGCTTCTTTGTTTTTAGACGTATTTAGCAATGTAGCTACTAAACTCTTTAATGTCGATAATTCTTCTAGAATATGCTTAGATTCAGTTTCTCTCTCTATAGGCGTAGTATTAGGATTTAAAAAAATATCGGGGAGTGTAAACCTAATGCTCTTTTTAGGATTTTCAGAGTATAAGTGAAGTGCTTCCTCAATACTACCACACTGGACACTTTCGGATTCAAAAGACTCAAATTCGTTTTCATCCGTATCCTTGAAGAAATCAAATAATTCCTTTAGTACCTCATCAAGACTGCTAAACACAAGTTGAAGTGTTAAGAAGTTTGAGTCGGTGTCTTTTCTGAATGATAAATATTTTGCTTTGTATTCCAATACATCTGAAATGTCTTCAGAAGAGAAGTTGTTCTTAAAACTCACTATAGCTGAAAAATTGTTGTTCCAAATACTAGCATATGTATTATCGCCGCTCCAAATATTTTGCGTTTGAAGATTTTCCATAATTGGCTTGTATACGTTTTCATAAACTAACGGAAATTTTTCTTCTATTTGCTTTTGAACAGCGTCGTACTGTAACTTTTGCTTATAGTTTTCATTGGGACGAAGAGATCTTCTTTCTTTATCCAATGTTTCAAGTTCAGCGCATAGCGGAAGATAAACATTTATATATTCTTTTTTGTTTGCATCTAAAAAATCAATAAAATCAAACATGGCTTGTATCTCTTTGGGTATCATAGAAGGTTACTTTCAGTATATATTTAATAAGGATTATTTCGTTGCGTAAATATCCTTCATATTATCATTGCTTGTCATCAGGACAAATGCTGGATCTGCATTCACATTGCACAGTTTGGTTAATGCGACCTGTGAAGTCCCAATGTAGTAATAATTGTTACTCTTCGATGTTTATCCAATAAACATCAACCAATCTTTTTCCAAAATTACCATTCTGAAGTTTAATTGTTCTCTTTTCACTCTTCAAAGTTTCTTTTGATACTGCATATCTGAGAGCCTTAGATAGTTTGTCTTTGGAGAAGTTCTTATCATATTTCGAGGCAATAAACTCTTCTATTTCAGATAAGTATCTTGGTGTTTTTAAGAAATTTGCTTTTACAAGAATATCTGAAATAAATGCATCTATGCTCCGATCTGTTTTGGTGTTTAAAAAGTACTCTTTATTATCCTTATGACTTTTCCTAAACTCTACAATCTTGTCACATTTTGATATGCTGGACGGAATATCCGTATTGATGTTCTTAATGGTTGCTCCTTTAATTCCCGTTAGTTTACCAATATGTTCTGCAAGGGCATCACTGAAATCTCTAGAAACATTTAGTATTCCGTAGATATGCGAAGTCTCTCTATCAATAAAAATCGCGAAACCAGCCACAGTAAGACCTAAATGATTCATAATTTGTCTTAATCGAATAGCCATTTGTTGACTATAGGTGTTTGTTTGATTAGTCATCTAACAAATACCGAGTTTATTTTACGCTAATAATTATCATTAATTTACTTTTATTGTAAAATTTATTATTATCTTTGTTTATCATACTTAATTGCTTTGCAGTTGTTTATGTGTTTAGTGCAAATTATAAGTCTCGGACCCTTAGTCTCACAATACAATCAAACCCGAGGACGATAGGTTGCACCCATATGCCTTTATTATCTATATTCGCTATAGTTAAAGGCGTGGGTACTATCGTTTGATGCTGAGTTTGATGGCGTGAGACCCAAGGAATAAAGCTAGATAGTAACCCACGTTTTTACTTTCTTAACGAGACTTACCCAGGATAAACTTGGTAAGTTATGAGGAAAAAACAAACAAAAAGAGAGATTAAAAGACCTCCTTAACCCTAGGAGTAAAGAGTCATTATTAATGACCTAGATCGTTGTATGTGCCAATTAGAAAACCTAAGATTCCAATTATAAACGCTAAGGCATTTCCTCGATTTCATTCAGTTAATTTTTTATTTAAAACAGTGTGAGCTAACCCCGTAAGGAGAGAGAATTAACTTCGTTGAGCTCTTCGGTGTTCTCTGTTCCGCTTCGCTTCATTCCCGATAAATCGGGACACGGCGAAATGACGATGGGGTGCGTGATGGTCACGCAAAAAGTAACCGAAAAATGAGAGAATTTTTTAGGGGTGGGAGAGAACTGCCCCAAGGGCAGAGCCATGTCTGCCTGATAAAGCAAAATAGATTGCGAGATAGACTGCTTCGTTTCACTCGCAGTGACGATAGAGTTGGACGAAATGTAAGTAGTCTTATAATAATATTCTGTGTGTTGTGTCTTGGCTTTTTGGTTTCTCCTGTCTACGGACAGGAGGCCAATGGCCTAACTCAAACCGTGCTTAGAGGGGCGGTTTCATCTCTTCAGGATGGAAAACCTATAGAAGGAGTTTCCGTCTATGTAGATAAGAAGCATGCACGCACGGATAGGCAGGGAAGGTTTACGATCAGTGTAGACAAGCCGACAGGAGTACTAACTATAAAACATATCGGATACGCGGCGCAACGGGTTGCCTATGAGAATACCGCTACACTATTGAATATCGCCCTACAGGCCAATGAAAAACAGATTGAAGAGGTAGAAGTCGTATCTACCGGATATCAGAAGATACCAAAAGAAAGAGCTACGGGGAGCTTTGAATTTATTGACTCGGCCTTATTTAACCGAAAGGTGTCTACGGATTTCCTCAGTAGGCTAGAGGATGTGGTGCCGGGATTGTCTTTTGATAAAACCTACGCTGCAGGACGAGGCGAAGTCCTGAATGCACATATCCGAGGTCGAAGTACTCTTGTGTCCGACCGCTGGCCATTAATCGTCATCGATGGGGTTCCCTATGAAAGCGTGTTGGGTGATTATGGTTATGGTACATTTAATAATATCAATCCCAATGATATTGAAAATGTGACCATATTGAAAGACGCTGCCGCTGCCTCCATATGGGGGGCACGGGCAGGAAACGGAGTAATTGTTATTACGACCAAAAAAGCGAGGTTTAATGAAAAAACAAATGTTTTGGTTAATACTAATCTCAGTATTAAGGATAAGCCCGATCTGTACTACCTGCCAGAGATGCGAACTACCGACTATATAGATGTCATGCAGACTCTCTTCAATAAGGGGAGGTTTGATCGGGATTTAAGGACTTGGTCTAAGAATCCTGAACCTATAATCAAACTGATGGACAAGCATCGGAAAAAGGAGATATCGACGGAGGAACTCAATGATGATTTAGACTACCTTCGCACCCTCGATTTACGTGATGATTTTTTAAAGTATATCTATAGAAAGGCAATTAATCAGCAGTATAACATTAGGATTAATGCAGGAGGCGAAAAGGTGAACACCTCCATAGGTATCGGCTATGATAAGAACTTGGGCGAACTTGTTACCTCTAATTATAACAGGTGGAACCTGCAATCTAATACACAGGTCAAAGCGACTGAAAGGTTGTTGATTAATTTAGGAATTACGTATACTGAGTCTAAAAAAAATGACAGCTTTCAATCTGTTGCCTACCGTAGACTTGGGAAAGGACTTTCTAATTGGCGTTATATGCAATTAGCGGATAGTGAGGGTACTCCTTTAGCAGTGGACATAGTTCCATTTAGCAAAGCGTTTCGGGATACTGTGGCAGGAGGAAGGCTAATGAGCTGGAAGTATATTCCCTTGGAGGATATCCATCAGACACGCCAGACGCAATATAATCGTGATGTGCTTGCCAATCTAACCGCAACATATACACTGCCGCTTGGTGTGAGTATATCAGGTCTGTATGCCTATCAGCGCAATCAAAATCCTATCGAAGATTGGTATGGGATTAAAAGCTATATTCAAAGACGACGATTGAATGATTTAGCTAGTTGGGACCAAAATCAGGTGTACTGGAAATTACCGGTGGGGGACTATTATGGGGAGAGGCTTTGGAATAGTACTATCCATCAAGGTAGATTGACTGCATCTTACGAGAAGATGTGGAAAGAGCACGATTTTAACTTGTTTGCAGGATTCGACATCCGTACGATGAATAGAGAGTTTAGAACGGTGCAATATAACGGGTTTGATCCCGAAACGGGGTCTTTTCAATCTATGCCACACGGTATGGTCGTGCCGTATTTTAATGGATTGTTCGGTACCACGAGAATTCCAGATAATAACGTTTACCAATCTTTTGTAAATCGTTTTGTGTCTTATTATATGAATGGTGCTTATACGAATAGGGGGCGTTATATTTTAAGCATCAGTACCCGAAAAGATGCTTCCAATTTATTTGGCGTAAAAACCAATGATAAGGGACAGCCGTTTTGGTCTGTCGGTGGGGCTTGGCTATTATCTAAAGAATCTTTTATAGATCAGCAGTTTTTTCCATTGTTGAAATTAAGAATGACTTATGGTTACAACGGTAATGTGAATACTGGTGTTTCCGCCTATCCAATTATATCGTTATCAGAAAGCCCAAGCAGTGAAACAGGACAGAATTATGCCGAAATGAGTTCGCCTCCCAATCCCAAGTTACGTTGGGAGCGCGTTAGTAATTTGAATGCCGGATTAGACTTCGCCCTTAAAAACAATATTCTGAGTGGCAGTATAGAGTATTACCAGAAAAAGCCAAAAGATTTGATTGCCGGTGGGGAGATTGACCCGACTACAGGGTTTACATCCATGCGTATCAATACGGCCAACCTAGATACTCGTGGGGTGGAGATGTCCTTGAATGGAAGACCGCTTTCGATTAAAAATTGGAATTGGTTTAGTTATTTGGTCTTTTCTTATTCGAAGACCATGGTCACGAAGTCGTTTTTAGAAACTGATATGGCCTACCTGGTAGCAGGCTATCAGGCTGTACCAGTAGAGGGGGAGGATTTTAACAGCCTGCGTACTTATAAATGGGCAGGATTAGATCCGACAGATGGTACACCTAGAGGATATCTGAATGGCGAGGTTTCGAAGGACTACTCCGCTATTACGGGAGCTAAAATAGAAACATTGGATAATCAGGGGTCGCAGATACCTGTATATTTTGGATCGTGGCGAAATAGCTTACAGTTCAAAGGACTGGAATTATCATGGAATATTTCTTATCAGCTCGGACACAAGTTTATACGAACTTCATTTGTGAACTCCGAATTTCTAGATCAGAATCACGGTCATACAGACTACCAGAAAAAAAAAAAAAAGCCTGGGGACGAG
>JAITLW010000354.1 GCA_031277715.1 Sphingobacterium sp.
CCGAAGTTTTTCTTGTCAACCACCCCGATTCTTACATCAGTCTATATATACTAAATGATGGTGGTGGCACACAAAATTCGAGTCTTGAGGAGCGATTTGCGGCGCTCAGCGAGCGCGTAAGAAGTTCAGACCTAGGACAGGAAATGGCTGTTCGCCTGAAAGCAACACATGCGGTAGAAGTCGGCAATCCAGCCATCGACTTTGTCATGAACGATACCGAAGGAAATCCCATTACACTTTCTTCCTTTCGGGGCAAATACGTATTTCTTGATTTCTGGGCGTCCTGGTGTGGCCCTTGTCGATCAGAAAACCCAAATCTTATCAAAGCTTATGATAAGTTGAAAGGAGATAATTTTGAAATCATCGCCGTATCACTAGACAACAAGAAAGATCACTGGCTCAAAGCAATCAAAGAAGACGGCCTGCCATGGATTCAGATCAGTGACCTAAAAGGAACAAAAAATGAGGCAGCTTTAAAATATGGCGTCACTGGTATCCCCCAAAACTTCCTGATCAGTCCAGATGGTATCATTCTGGGAATCGGTTTTAGAGGTGAAAACATCCTCGAAAAATTAATGGAACACATGAAGTAATAGTCTACAAATCCTCGGTTACAATTAATATCAGTATACCACAAAAAAAGAAGAGGTTGGATTCCAAAGTCCAACCTCTTTCCTATTACAAACGTCGCCATCAGTTTTGCATGCAACATTCCCCTCCGTATTCAGGCTACAATAATCTTCCCTTCCGAATCCAAGATCAGATCGAACAGAATTCCCAGAGCCTTATACTGATTTGTCACTGAACCATTTCTTCCGTTGTCGTCACAAAGTTGTATATCAGGTCTCCAAAACCAAAGCATATAGAAACATGGTATATTAATTGTTCTAGACAAAGCATATTTTTTCGAAACTTCGTAACATCAACAATGAATTGGGATAATTATCTATTAGAAAACAAATCGCCTGTCGGTTCCCATGCTCATCTTGGTATATTGGACGGTACTGTGCAGGCTCCTTTTGATTTATCAGAATTAGCGGTAGACACCAGATTTCTAAGTATCAGCACACCACTCAAGAAATTTAAACGCAACTACAGCAACCTCTCCCATCTAAGAGGCAATACCAGTATAGAAGCCATTACACTCAACGATATAGATGCAGAACGAGTTGACGTATTCGCCACTTTACCAAATTTGAAGTACCTACATATCAGCAACAATCAACAGGACGAAATTCCAGATCTCTCCGCTCTACTGACATTAGAAGTCCTGATTCTCGCGAACATCAAAAAGGTTGACAACATCGACTTTATCAAAGGGCTGAAAACCTTAAAAACCTTATATATCTACGGGATCAACCAGCTATACGATTTGGCACCAATAGCAAGTCTCCCCCATCTTAAGGAACTCATGGAAAGATGAGCGGGACCGGCAAATCCGTCAAGAACATCCAGCCTTTGGAAGTACTGAATGAGCTACAATATCTGCATCTTATAGTCACCATAGAAGATAAAAACCCAGATATGAGCCCTATATACCCACTCAAAAATCTCCAAGAACTCCATATATTACCTAGATATCTTAAAAATGGAGAGCAAGAGGTTTTAAAGCATAAACTACCTTTAATAACAGATTGGTAAAACTACAATCAGACTTCAAATCAGTATACTTAGTAATCGAAATTACCTTCCTACAGTGATAGCGTATACTAAAAAAGTTTATAATAGTTGTCCCCCTTTTTAAATTCCAATCGTCATTAGGGCAAACATTAAAATTAAATAAAATGAAAGAATTTGCATTAATTTTCAGGTTGAAAGACATTTCGGACTTCAGACCTACACCCGAGCAGATGCAGGAAAGGATGAACTGGCTGGCTGGCATTGCATCACAGAATAAGCTAGTAGACAAAGGCAATACACTCTTACCCTTTGCCGGAAGCGCAAAGCATATACAGGCCGACCATAGCGTCACCGATGGTGCCTATACGGAGATCAAGGAATTCATCAGTGGTTACATCGTTATAAAAGCGGATACCATTGACCAAGCTGTGGAAATAGCCAAGGCCAACCCCATCTTCAAACAAATAGGAGGTAGTATTGAAGTGAGAGAAGTACTACAACGTGATTAATCAGAAGCTACATACTGAACTTATTCCCCATCTATTCCGACAGGAATATGCTAAAATGACGGCTGTTCTCTGCCGTCATTTTGGTCTACAACATGTCGAAATAGCCGAAGACATTGCTAGCGACACTTTTTTGAAAGCATCTGAATACTGGGCAATCCATGGGATACCGAAAAATCCTACTGCCTGGCTGTATACAGTCGCCAAAAACAAAACTAAGGATTACTTTAAACGGCTATCCATGTTTGAAACGAAAATGGCAACCGAACAAGGAATAGACCTACAGCAAGAAATTGATTTTGATATTGACAATCAGCTTATTTCGGACAGCCAGTTAGCGATGATTTTCGCTGTCTGTAATCCAGCCAATTCGGACGAAGCCCAGATTTGCCTGGCATTACAGATTCTTTGCGGTTTTAGCATTGAAGAAATTGCCAATGCCTTTCTAGCAAAACCAGAAACAATAAAGAAACGGTTACAGCGCGCAAGAACCAATCTTCGCAATGATGATTTTCAGATTAAATTTTTGAACGAGACTGAAATAACTCAGCGACTGGATACTGTTTTAAAGACGTTGTACCTGTTGTTCAACGAAGGCTATTTTTCAAAAAGTAATAATCAGCTGATCCGTAAAGACCTGTGCGCTGAAGCCATGCGGCTTACCTTACTACTTACGGAGCATGCCATAACAGACCAACCACAGGTAAGTGCCCTACTTGCCCTAATGTGCTTTCAAAGCTCGCGATTAGATGCCCGGACAGATGATAAGGGCGAAGTTGTTCTATTTGATGAACAGGATAAAAGTCTTTGGGATACATCCCTTATCGAACGGGGAAACTACTATCTCATAAATGCCTGTACTGGAAATTCGATTTCAAAATATCACCTGGAAGCTGGTATCTCATACTGGCATACTACCCCTAAGGATCAAAACAAATGGGAGCATATCCTACAACTCTACAATCAACTTATCCTGATTGAATACTCACCCGTTACAGCATTAAACCGGACTTTTGCTTATGCTCAGGTATTTGGATATCAGAAAGCAATTTACGAAGCCGAAAAGCTACATCTTGTCGACAACAACTATTACTACGAACTATTGGGTTTTCTTTATACAGAAACCGATACAAACAAGGCCATAACACACTATACCCGGGCTATAGAACTGAGCAGTTCAAAAACAGCAAAAAAAACACTTGTAAAGAAAATCGAAAAGCTCCGAAAAATGCAATAATCTTATAAATCTTATACCTTTCTAGAATTGCTCTTGTCCATACCGATAACTACCACAGGCGTACAAGTGATTACATTTTCAATTCGCTGGGCGGCATACCGAAATATTTCTTAAATGCAATACTGAAATTATTCTGATGAGAAAAACCGACTAATGACGTCACTTCACTAATAGACATCTGCTCATCGAGCAAAAGCCTTCGGGCCTTTTCCATACGCAATCTAGTGATAAAATCATATACCGTAATTCCAAAGTATTCTTTAAATCCCCTCCTTAATTTAAATTCATTAAGGCCGACTTCACGTGAGAGATCCTTCTGCGTAGGGGGCGAGGCGTAGCGCAGTTTAAGCACTTCACGGGCCTGTTCCAATTTAAATATATCATCCCCTTTAATAAGTTCCTGCTCCTGCCCATTACCTCCCAGCTGTTCCAGCTGGTACATAAGGAGTTCCAGAATACGCGCCTCTGTATGCATACGCTTTAGTTCTCCCGTCTGCCGGCAGTTTATCATATCATCGATTACACGACGCATTTCCAAAGTCACAAAAAAATCTTCCGAAGCAAACGAAGTATAATTCCCTAGTTCTATCTCACGGACAAAATCCTCATGTAGGATCGAATGCCGGTCAATCAGGTTGAAATAATAATCCTTACTCAGCACAATTAAAAAATACATGTAATCAATACCTTCTTTGATTTCATGTTCACTACTAGTCGTAGGAATATACCTAATATTATGACGACTCCTTCCATAGAGTGCATTAGACTTTCCCTTCAAGGGTTCACTCGCCTTTTTATAGAAAATAAACTGACTTGTTATAGTTTCTCCATTCACTTCCGTATAGATATTTCGAGGTTCGCCAAAACACATCTCAGAATACATCAGGAATAGCCCACCAGAAGTAAGCTGTTTATTTTTCAGAAAGACGGTATTCTCCTCGACCACAATATGCTGTTCCGCCAAATGGTAATCTGGTACATAAGCATCTGGCACATTCTCTTCAAATAGCCACCCTGAAAGCCCGTCGATACGTGATTTGATTAGCATACTAACACTCCATTCAATCTATACAAAGATACATTTAAAATCTATTATTTAAAACCATTCTAAACAACACTCATAACGTATGTTGCTTACCTTACTCCATTCCGAAGCCGGATGCATTCACATTTACCGTCTTTGGGACAATATAGGTATGTAGCGTTTTTGGATTCACAACTACTTCCACATCTATACCAAAAATGGTATAGATATTTCTAGAATTGATTACCTCCGAAGGTGTTCCGTCCATCAATTTTCGTCCATTCTTCATCAAGAACAAACGATCGGCATACTGCGCGGCGAGATTAATATCATGTAGCACTGCGACTATCATCCAGCCCCTATCTGCAAGCGCCCGGGCCAATGCCAGTGTCTGATGTTGAAATCGGATATCCATTGCAGATATAGGTTCGTCCAAGAGCAGAAGACAGTTAGATTGCTTCCACAACTGAGCCAGTACCCGCGCCAGGTGCACCCTTTGTTTTTCTCCTCCCGACAGACTTAAGATAGAGCGTTGTTCCAGATGATCCACACCACACAGACTCATTGTCTCTTGCACCACAAGTAGGTCCTCCTCTTTCGGACTACTGCTATAATGCGGATAGCGTCCCATCATAACGATTTCTGCCACTGTAAAATCTGCCGACACATGATGATGCTGCGCCATAGTAGCACGCATTTTGGCTAAAGAAAGTGGGGAATAAGAATTCAGATCTGTCCCAAAAAAATTGATCTTACCGTCCGATGGAGACTGTTCTGCATTTAGCATCTTAATCAACGTAGACTTTCCTGCCCCATTCGCCCCTAAAAGAGCGACCATTTCTCCGGGTTGAATTACAAAATTGATCCCCTTAAGGATACTGTATTTTTTGATCGTGTATGTTAGATTTTCTGCAACGAGCATTTTTTAAAATAAAGGTAGAAAACCACTTTTAGACAATTATTTTCTTTTTGTCCCGAATTAATATGTATAAGAATAACGGTGTTCCCAGCAATGCGGTCACTACACCTATCGGGATTTCCGATGGCATTGCTATAGTCCTCGCTATGAGATCTGCTATCGTCAATATCACCGCTCCTAGTAGTGCAGATGCAGGCATTACATACCTGTTATCTGCCCCCGCCAACATACGCACCGCATGAGGCACCAATAACCCTACAAAACCTATTATTCCTGCTACTGATACCGCTGCTCCCACAGCCATTGTAGCCAAAACGATAACCCGCATCTTAATTCTATTCGGACGCTGTCCGAGCTGTCGGGCCTCCTCTTCACCTAAGGCAAATGCGTTCAGGCTTTTTGCCATCAGTGGTAACCCGATTAGCGCCGCTACAACAAAGGGCAACAACGTCCATACCGCCTCCCAAGTAGCACCTCCCAGGCTGCCCAACATCCAGAATGTAATCGACCGCAACTGCTGTTCATCTGATAGAAAAGAGACCAATCCCGTCAATGAACCTGCCAGCGCATTGATAGCGACCCCTGCGAGTAACATAGTACCGATGTGAGGCTTTCCTTCATAAAGCGAAATTCTGTAGACTAGCCAAGTGGCTACCCCCGCACCTGTAAACGCCCCTATGGCCAATAAATAATGTCCAAAAAGCTGTCCCAGGGTTGCAAACAAAACAGCCTCAAAAGCAATAATAGAAGCCGCCACCAAGGAAGCTCCAGCCGATATACCGATCAGTCCGGGTTCAGCCAAAGGATTTCGAAATATAGACTGTATTGCAGCGCCACTGATCCCCAATGCCGCACCTACTAATATCCCCAATAAAGTGCGTGGCCAGCGTACCAGATCGATTACATTGCTATAGAGCTCGTCTGCTGGCACAGCGGCACATAGGCCAAATTTCTTTACCATATTTAGGGACACTTCCCGCAAAGGAATAAAAAAAGCGCCTAGGCTGAGCGAAGCCAGTGTTGCTATTAGCAACAACGCCACCAATACTACATATATGACCTTCTTCTTCAAGAGAATTTATTTTAAAATAGATAATTGTGCGTTCAGCTCCTTTATAGCCTGAGGCAAGCGTGTAGAAAAATTAATCAGTAAAGGGCCATCCATAGAAATCACCTGCTTATTCTTTCCTGCATTCGTCAGTGCTACCCCCGGCATATTCAGCACAGCTTGCTTGCCACCTATACTACTGGTTCCAAAATCAAACAAAAGCAAAACATCGGGATTTGCACGGATCAATGCTTCTGTCGTATAGGGTTTAAAATCACTGAATTCCTGGACCGCATTACGACCTCCAGCCAGACCTATGACTGCATCAATGTGGCTGCCCTTACCTGCTACACTCATCAGCCCCACCCCACGCGCATAGATAAAAAGGACCTTTGGCGTTTTACCACCGTTCTTTTTGACCGATGCCAATGCCTGGTTCATATCCTGTTGAAGTCGTGTGACCAATGTATTGCCTGCTTCTTTAGCCTCTACCGCCGTAGCGACATCTTTGATAAATCGCTCTGCCCCTTTGACCGAATACTCCTGACCTATCGTCACCACCTTTATCCCCAATCGCTTGAGCTTCGTTTCCACCGCGTAGCTAAGCTCCTTAGGCGCGGTAAGCACCATATCTGGCTTAAAAGACAACAACCCTTCCAACGAGAAGGTTCGGTCCCGACTTGCTCTAGGCTTCTGTTTTATAGCAGCAGGATACTCGCTCGTCACATCCACCGCAACAATGCTCCCCCCCTTTCCTAATGCATATACAGTCTCACTCAAGGCGCTACTCAACGTGATAATACGTTGTTGCGCCATAACTTTTTGGTCTATCAAAAAGGCAATCCCCACACAAATTAAAGTTGCTAGCTGTTTCATAATGATGCAAAGGAATAATTAAAAATAAGCAAAAACAAGCTTTTATGTAGACTGATTAAAAATAATACGGATTGCATATAAAGTAATACGGATGGCATATAACGAGTACAACAAGTCTTGCCCACTTTTGTATCATTATGGTAAGTATAAAAATTAAAGAGGCTACAAAACAAGCCCATCAAGAACTGGAAAAGACTGTTGTCCTTCAACTTAAGAATGTACGCAGTCAGTCTGACTATGCTGAAGTCTTAAAAAACTTCTACGCTTATTTCAACGCTATAGAGAAAGTTATAGCGCCATTTATTAATACCGATACCCTTCCTGATATCAATGATAGACGGAATTCTTCCTATTTAAAAAAGGATATTGAAGAATTAGGTTCAGACACTCAAACACTGCCTTTGGCCATCACTCCTGCAATCACAAACATACAGCAAGCATTCGGTGCTTTATATGTATTGGAAGGATCAATCATGGGAGGCCCTTACATCGTACAGATGCTTCAAAAGTACGGTATGGACAAAGGTTTCCATTTCTTTTCAGGCTACGGGGCGGATAGTGGCAAGATGTGGACAGCCTTTACCCAGATACTGAATCAGATCCCGAAAACAGAGGAAGAGGAAGAGAGTATGGTAAAGACAGCGAACGAAACATTCGAGAAATTCGGACAGGTCTTTGCTAACTCGGCCATCGTCAACTCTTAACTGCCGATGATGGAACAGACTAAAGCAATTATACTGGCGCTGTTGGCTGATCAAGGTTATATGATCAGCCAACAGCGCCGTATCATAATCGATACACTCTGCAACATACAGTACATAGGCAGTGTCGAAGACTTTTGGGTGACCATCCGAACGCATCACCATGTAAGCTGGGCCACAGTACACAAGACTGTCCGTCTGCTGGAACACCTAGGCTGTATCGTTCGTACCAAAGTATATAACCGCCATCAAGAATATACCCTCGCCATTCCTGCCGTAGATTAAAAATTCAGATTGAATATAAAATAATACGGATTGCATATAACTATTTCAAAACAAAATAAACACTTTTGCATCATGTTATTTAGAATTGGTTTAAATAAACTCTTTGCATTAACGGCTCTACTTATGGCCACAGGTTGTAGCAAGGACGATGCCATGCCATCTTTAGAAGATGGCAAGAGCACAATTATATACGATTTGGCTGGAGATACCAAGGCCTCTATTGCAAACGGTATAGACGGAAAGGAAAAACGTCCTTTTTATACCTTTTTGTATAACCTCGAACAAAAGAAGCAAATCTGGATCCGTAGCAAAGAAGACTCCATCCGTTGGTTCAAAACCGACGAATGGGATTTAGCATTTTCGGGCAACTACAACGGCGACATACAGCTCAACAACAAAAAATACAAAGGCACTCCTGGTTATGAGGGCAAGATAGGTAATACCGCGATTGTAATGCTGAATCAGTCCTATAATACTGTAGATACTGCTCCATCGGATAGCGAGTTCGACAAGAGTGAGATCAGTACCATAGGCTGGGCAACAGATAAGGATTCTCCTGGTTGGTATAGCTATGACCTAACAACCCACATTATGAAAGCCTATCCCAACCGTACCTATGCGTTACGTTTATCTAATGGAAAATACGC
>JAITLW010000011.1 GCA_031277715.1 Sphingobacterium sp.
CTACAGTCACCGGATCGATATGGTTCATATCCATGGGAATACCATCGACTAATACCAATGGGTCTGAATTGTTCATTGTAGATATCCCCCTGATCTTGATCGTAGCAGCATCTCCCCCCGGTAGACCTGACCCTTGTTGCACATTGAGTCCCGTGACACCGCCCTGCAACGATTGTGATAGATTCGTAATCGGCTTGCCTTCGATATTAGACTTGACATCCAGCGTCGCAACCGAACTGGCAATATGTTTCTTCTGCATCTCCGTCATCCCCACGACTACAACTTCTTCAACATCCGAGACATTCTCCTGTAAAGACAGGCTCAGATTAGTCTCATTTCTATTGACCAATACCTCATGCGGGCGATAGCCTACAAGCGTAAAAACAAGGTACGTCCCCTTTGGTACGGCGACATCGTAGTAACCTCCTGCAGCTGTCCGACCTACAGTGGCGCCGCCTTTGATAGATATACTCACATTTTCTAGGGCTTGTGGTGGTTCCTGACTATTGAAAACCCGTCCTTTGATTGTTAGTTTTTCCTGTTGGATAGTCTCTGAAACAGTCTCTTTTCCATAAGTCGAAGTTGGCACAATAGTAATCTGCCCATCAGACTCCTTAAAAGTGAGGTGATGTTTTGAAAGCTCTTTCGATAACACTTCCTTAAAATCCCGATCCTTGGTATTGACCGATATCCGCTTATTAGCGACCAATTGGTCTGAGTACAATAAGGCCACCTCGACCTGTGTCTGTACTTTTTCAAGAAATTGCTTTAATGTTGCGTTCTCCATTTTGACGGTGACGCGCTGGGGGAAGGCAACTGCACTGATGGAGATCAGTATTCCGGTCAGTGCTAATGATCCTATTTTCATGCTATAGCTCCATTTTGATGGCAATCGCCATCGAGCGGATGTGTATTGTTCCGCCTGTTTTTTTTTCATAATTTTGAATAGATTAAATTGTGCAAACGATTTATTGATCAATCGATAAAGGGGAGGTGCAACTCCTCTTTATCCTCTTTTTTATACCATTCTCTTTCAGCTTATTTTTTTCTGATCCAGACCTCCTTTTCTATTTGCGTGATTTCATAGTTATTTAATTCGTATAGACTTCTCAATGAAGTCACAATATCCACATCGATATTAAGCCTACCAGAATATGCCACGGATAGCGTTCTCAACTGACTATCCAAATGTATCCGCACATTATAAATACGTTCCAGCTTACGCGCCAAATCGTCTATGCTCAGCTGCTGCAATACCAATTGTCGCTTGGTCCAGAGAATATCGTCGCCATTCGCTTTGCGATTGATACTTATTTTATTTTGTCTACGGTCAAAACTGATGCGTTCTCCGGGCTTCATCATGATCTCTTCGAAGAGACCTTTGGTGCTCTGTAATGCCACCGAACCGGTGAGCAGTTCGACGATCGTGTTATTATCCTCTTCATAGGAGTTCACGTTGAAGGTAGTACCCAATACATTGATAGCCGTCTGGGCTGTACGCACCACAAATGGTCGCCCTGTATGTGTAATATCAAAATATCCCTCACCATTGAGATACACTTCACGTACACCTTGACTCATATCATTTTTGAACGTTAGGTAAGATCCTGCATTAAGCCAAGCGGTAGACTTATCGGGCAAGACAAAGGCCTGTCTCCTACCATAGGGGACGTATACCGTAGCATACATACCAGATGCCTTATGAGAAGCAACATGTTCATCCAGCCTAAGGATACCATCGATGCTGTCCCCTTGTAATGTATTGACCATAGTCCTTTCCTGTTGACCTGTAGAGGAAACCAACAATAGCTCCCCCCTAGCACCCTGTACAGCCCCTTGGTTGTGTTGGGCCATATGAATGATATCTAGCTGTTGAGATGAATTTTGCGTTATGTTGTTCTGATAGAACAAAAAGAGTAAGATTAGGGAAGCAGCTAGGCCGGAGACATAGCTGGTCATCCGAACATAACGTCTTCTGCGATGTTGCTTACGTATCGACTGATATAGCTTTGCCTTAGCTTCTTCATCGAACAACTCGTTCGGGCCAAGGTTAAATATTTTCTTGTAATTTTCTCTATTTCTGTCCACAACAAGTGCCTTTACTACTATAGAGCAAGACCTTTTGTTTTATTGACTATGAATTATGAAAAAAAAGTAAAAATATAACAGATAGTGCTTCTGGTGAGTTCAACTCTAGGCGGAGCTGCTTTAGACCGCGGAATGAAAGCGTCCTACAGGTTTCAATATTGATGGACATCATCTCAGCAATATCCTCATATTTGAAACCCATATAATATTTAAGAAAGAGAACCTCTCTTTGCCGGTTGGGTAACTTTTCAAACTTCTCCCGTAGTAGCACAATTTGCGCTTCTTTCAGTTCTTCCAGCTCCAAGTTATTCTCCTCGGACCAACTCAGAGCTTCTTGCAGTTGCATATTACTTAGTTTATCCTGAGCTGTTTTATCTCGATGCAGACGCCGACGTAATGAAGCAAATAGGTAGTATTTCACATTGACCTCCTTCGCTATCTTAGGATTACCGAATAGGTCACCGAATAGGTCATGTATACAATCGATTACCGTCGCATGATCTGTGTGGTAATGGGTACCGTAGGTGTACAGATCATCCACAAATTCATTGTAGATCTGTTCAAATGCAGTGGTATCTCCCTCTATAAATTTAACCCAAGACATAGCTAACTCACCTATTTTAATTGCCAAAAAGCTTTAGCAAAGTTTGATAAATCGTATTAATTGTATATTATCCAAAGATTAACTTCAGGTTTACTTTCTAGTGAATGGTCTATAAATCAGTTGCAAGATAGTTATTTTATACAATTCTTTAAATAACAGCAATCGATATGAAGCAGAAATCTGGGTGAGTAATTCTGCTCTAGCTTAAGGAACAACCTGTTTAACTACGTCCTACCAACGGAGAAGATAACCATTATTACAAATAGAAATATCTTAAGGTGTCAAATATCAGAAATTTCTTATAATCAGATTGCGCTTCTTCATTTCCACAACAATATAACCAATATCCACAGTCTGTCATTATTGCGTCAAGATTGTCTAATAATAGGATGGGCTATCATTTTTCACACATAACAAAGCTACGAGCAATATAAAAACACTGAAATAAATACGAATATTTGTATCGTGTCGTTTTAAATAAAACTGAAAACATGTTAAGTCAAAATATCAAAGAGCGCACACACGCCGCTCACCAAAAAACAGAGGGTATAGTGGTTCGCCAACTAAAGGCCATTCGCTCGGAAGCGGACTATGCAGAAGTACTAAAAGGCTTCTACGCTTACTTTCGTGCAGTAGAAGATAACATTGCGCCATTTGTAACAACAGAAGTACTTCCTGATGTGGCTGAGCGCCGTAATTCGTCGTACATCCGAAAAGATATAGAAACCCTAGGGGGCACAGTAGACAGCCTACCTGCAGCAAGTGCACCTGCAGTACATACCATATTGGAGGCACTAAGCTCACTGTATGTACTGGAAGGCTCCATAATGGGGGGGCCTTACATTGTCCAGATGCTCAACAAATATGGTATCGAACGAGGCACCTCATTCTTTGAGGGCTACGGCGCGAATAGCGGACAAATGTGGGCTGGATTTATTACTGTACTGAACAAGTATGGTGAAAACCCAGACAGCCATCAAACCGCTATCGATATGGCCAATCAGACTTTCCAACAATTTGGCGAAGTCTTTACTGCAGTACACTCGGGCAACTAACCTAAAAAATTACGCCTGCGGGGCCAAGCCGCAGGCGCTTACGAGTAAAACAGAACAGCACCCTACCTTTTCTATAATCATAACCAGCCACCTGCGACAAACAGCATTAGGAAAACGGAATGACATACCATGGAAATTTATCCCATGGTAGATTTAGTACCAGCTGTCAAAGAGCACAACAGAACTATTGACATGCTCCGGTTTTTTTAAAATGAAGTATCCATCGGAAAGTTAGAAAGATAAGAAACAGTACAACTAGGCTCCCTGTAAAAATGCTTGGCTCCTTAATCGTCAAGTATAAGCTATAGAGACCGACCACGGACATACATACTGAAAAGCAACTATTAGCTTTATTGCTCAACCTCCTTTTTATTATATACAACGAATGGAGTATAATAAGAATACTCATCAAAATATACCCCAAAGAAACTATAGCCTGCAGGCCATAAACCCACAGGGTCGAAAAGTCTGAGCTCAGGTATATTTTGAACAGATATAGATTAAGAAACAGTATCATAAAGAAGAATAAGGTAAGCTTGCCGGTGGTGATGGGCAAGATAAGAAGTAGTATTACTGTAATGATGTTAATGAAGTCCTTATATTTCGCGAGTTTATCTACTAAATGATGCATATGATTTCTTTTGGCTTTAATAATTTCAAAGCTAGCTTTCATAGGACAAGAAAAAGTTGACAAAAGGCAAAAAAACAAGGTTTATTTCTGACCTCTGACGCGGCTCAGCGTAGACTGGGTTATCCCTAGATAAGATGCAACATAGCGCAATGGGACTTTTTGTAATACTGTGGGATAGCGTCTTAAAAAATGGTCATACCGCTCTTTGGCAGTCAGCATGCGGAGTGCATTGACTTTGTCTTCACTTTTTATATAATATGCTTCTGTCAGTCTTCTACCGATATAGTTAAACTCCATATGCTTCAGGTAGAGATTCATCAGGTTGTCATAGCTCAAAACCAACACCCAGGTATCCTCTAATGCTTCCATAGCCTCAAAACTGGCCGCTTGATTATAAAAGCTGTATATCGAAATCGCTAAATCACCTTCGAAAAGAAGCCACGACGTTATATCCTCCTGATTCTTGTCCCGGTAGTAGGTACGGATGGATCCTTTTAAAATAAAATAAATGCTTTTGTGTATCTGTCCAATATCTGCCAGTACAGCGCGCTTGGGGTATTTAACCACTTTACTACATAACCTTATATCTGACTGAAGTTCTGCAGTCGTGGGATATATTGTATCAAAAAACTCAATCACTTGCTGATACGCGTCTCTGGTTTGCATGGCTACTTTAATATAAGGTAGAATACCTGATTAATCCCGCAAGATAAGTAGATTATCCTGGATTAATGGTAGTTTACTTCTGGTTATATTATCCACAATAAGAACACGCATCAGACTGTCCCGTGGAGACGGATTGTTATTGATATTTCACGAATTTAAAATTAAAGCGCATATATAATTTTGTCTATTTTACATTTGGGCAATACGTATATTTCCGCTATCAAAAAGATTTAAATAGATGAGGAGAGCTACAAAATTCGATTTTGTAGTTCGACGTAATTATATTGCGTGTAAAGGCGAATTTATGTAGGTTTGGGTGTTGGCAGCAAGGCGCAACAGACCTTTTGTAAACAGAAAAATAACATAGAATGGAATTCGAACAAAAGACCGAAAAATCAAAAAAAAAGGTAATAATCATTGTATTTATTATCCTGGGGTTACTTGTCTTTGCTGGAAATTATGCCTACAAAAGATATAAAGAAATCAATGATGAGACAACGGTACAAGTAACTATAAAGTCTCCAATACAACTGTATACGTATGATATAAATGTTAGAGAAAATAACGGCTTTACAAAATATAAGCTAATCCCTGCCAACACAATAGTAGAGATTGACCTGGAAAAATGGCAAAATCTCGAAGGTGTGGGCTATTTTTATAAAATCAAAAACTGGGAGGGCAGAGATGATATTTTTGCGGAAGAAAAAATCCATCAATACATTCCGTCAAGTGCATTGTCATACTATAGTTTTGACAACTTGAATTATTACGAGGTTTTTCCATCGGATGACTATAACGATATCCCTTCCCGGTTTCAATCCTGTATTGTCGATTTATTCTACAAAAACCAATTTCACAGCAATAAAACATGGCGATTTACCAGCATTCCGGACAGAGTAAAAGATGTAGTCGCATTCGGGGATTTTGTAGGCAGTAAGACTCCTGGTGTGGCTATTGTGCTGGAGGATTATTCGGCAGAAAACAGCCAGGTTTATATTCTTCATAAAAACGCTTCCAACGGTTGTGATATCGTCTATTCCGGAAATTGGGGTACAGCACCGACCATCAAAAGTTTTAAAAAAGGGCAACTGATCTATATAAATGAATACTACGGAAATCTGGATAAAACACCTGCTCCAAATGATGGTATCTTCATAAAAAACGCTACTGAGTACAAAGCTATTTTCTATAGTCCGAAAGAAAAACGCTTTGTACAGTATGACCAATATACTCCCGAGCAGGTACAAGAAATAGAAAAGAATATAAGGGAGAATCCATATAGTGAGCAATCTGATGAGGACACATCCGACGAAGAAACGAATTCCGAAACAAGAGAAGCTACAAAAAACGAAAATGAACCGAATTAACAGTCTTTATTACTTCCCCTGTAAACTTATAGAACACCCGGATAGTTTCTCGATTATCTGTTCTGACTTCCATTTTTTTGACGATTACTTTGGAGAGAAAGAAGCTGGCGGATATGCCATTGAAAGGCCAAAAAGATCAATTCGGAAGCAAGAACGAAAACCAGAAGGTGGGACAACTATCTGTCACATCCGCAAACCATAACAGTTTTCCTTAAAGCAATAGACCATGAAACGGACAACAAGGTCATACAGGAGCTTATCTGGGCGCTTGTTTTTATCTGCGGTAGGCACTTGCCTGACTTGAGGACTAAACCCTATTTTGAAAAAGCTCTTGAAAACAAATCGGCCACCATCAGATGGCTAGGGCTAATGGGCTTTAATTACCTATGGGAGCACCCGCTAGAATCGGTCCTGAATATGAAGGATGATAAATCCGAAAAAGTAAGGAAAGAAGCCGAATCGCTATTAAAATTCGGGACAGCTCACACGAAGGAATTTCCATCCTGGATGTTTGACGAAAAGAATTATAAGGAGATGCTATAGCGACGGCTCATTGAATCTGCCTTTCTCTAATGAGCGCATGCTTCGATGTACTTTTTTGATTTACACTTCGAATGTCCGTGCTTGTCTGTCATTTGTCCACCTTTTGTCCCCCCCCTGAAACTTCAGAATCAGGTTTTCAAGTGTTACTTTCGTAGATTAAATATTTCCCTAATTAAAGCACTCCTTATCAAATGAAGTCAATAGCTGCCTTGTTGCTACTTTTTATTTCTATCCTACCCGCATTTTGTCAGGACAATAAGGGAAGTGCCGTACTTGAAAATTCGATTGTAAAAGTCGAACAAGATGTCATTAGATCACTGTTCAGTGAAACGGTTTATTTTGGGCCCCAGGCTGATTGGACAATTGATGGCACGCTCGATATCTGGTGCCAGCGCATCTGGATAGCCCCTGGTGCAAAGATTCAGGGTAAAGGCAGTATTCGTATCTACGACCCTTCGGAAAGCCCATATTACAACAGCCTTAAAAAGAAACCTACCATAGTCGACGGGAATAACGGCGATTTTATCAAGCTACTGATAGAACATCACAATAGCAAAGGTATCATACTTGAAAATATTGATGATCCGGGCTATGGTATCGCAAGTCCCTCTGCTTCGGAAGGAGCAGCATTGAATATCGGTGGTGAGCTAAGGCTCGCAGTAGACGGAACCGATATACAGCTCAATGGTTACAACATCGCCTTTGATAAAGACGCATCTATCAGTCAGTACAGTAACCGCCGAAAGTTGGTCACACACGACAGTTATGGTCATGTCTCTAAAATACTTACCTCAGGTGCTCAATTTCTATTTCCAATCGCAACGCCATCACATCATTACGCTCCGGTGATGGTATCAGGAACAGATAAGGAAGCCACCATCTATGCACGGATGAGTGATTATTTCGGTAGTATAGTACGTCATAAAGATCCACAATCAGGCATCGATCTAAACTGGCAGGTCTATGCTTCACAACCGCTAAATGCGACACTGACCTTAACACATCCGATGGCGGCCAACAAGGGGAAATATGTGGATGAGAAAGCCTCTATCTATCAGTTTACAGGATTGGAAGACCTAAATCCCCTTCCTACAAAACGGATCTCTGAAGGAATACATCAATCCTGGGCGGTACCGCTGGCGACAAATAATACGGATTATACATCTTGGTTTACGAAATCGACCGTATTACCCGATGCTCTTTTCATTCCTAACACTTTCACTCCAAATGGAGATGGGGTAAATGATCGATTTGTAATCCAGGGGCTGGAAGATTTTGACGCTGTTATCCTTACCATTTTTAACCGTTGGGGAAACAGCGTATATCATCACGAAAGATATGATAACCGCTGGGATGGTTCTGGATTAAATGTCGGAACTTATTACTATGTCATCGAAACAAAAAAAGGAACCAATAGCTCGATATATAAAGGGTGGGTTTTATTAATAAAGGAGAATTAACAGAAAATCGATAGTATGCAGCATAGATATAGTCTTTTCTTTTTGACCTTCCTGTTTATTGGAGGGGTAAATGGGCAATCAAAAATTTCAGATAGTAGTGGCGATAATTCATTGCCAAGCAAGCAGGCTATTCTGGAACTGAACAGTAAAATGCGTGGCCTGCTACACGCCCGAGTGGAACTAAAGGATACAAAAGATCCGTATCCCCTTACCGTTCACGAAGCTGGAATCATGGTGTTTAACACCAAAACCGGGGCTGATGTGCAGATCGGTATTTATTATAATGACGGTAAAAAATGGGTTGCGAGTCTCTCCGCTTACGACAGTTGGTTGCTGGCAGGAAACACTGGTTCTGTCTCCGATTTTATAACTTCGCTGAAAGGGACAAAGGGTGATCAAGGTGAAGCTGGAAAAGAAGGACCGCAGGGAATACAGGGACCAATAGGACCCGTTGGAGCAATAGGACCCGTTGGAGCACTAGGCCCTAAAGGAGATAAAGGGGAAACCGGTGACGAAGGACCACAGGGAAT
>JAITLW010000072.1 GCA_031277715.1 Sphingobacterium sp.
ATAATCCTTCCGATAGCAGAGATCAAAGCGTCTTCGGTGACGATACTCGTTGGCAAATCTAAGATCCTACCGGCATTGCCTATGTACTGGTACCAGTCATCTTCGCGTGCAAAATCCTGTGCCCTTACGGTATAGTCATCGATACGCGTTTTTTGAACGGAGTATACACCCAGTGCGTCAAATGTGTGTTTGCCGAAAGACCGGCGGTAATTCAACTGCTGATCCCAGATCCAGCGGTTGGTGTTACGCTCATTGTGTTCCAGGTAGTTCATACTGTTGGAACGTCCTATCTCAGGAATTTTGGGATCAAAACGTTTGTAAGAGTAACGTGTAAGGTCTACCGCAAAATTAGACTTAAAGGTCAAGCCATCCACGATATCTACTTTGATAAAGGCATTGCCATTGAGATTTAGATTTGGATTAGAGACTGTAGGTCGCAATAACAGCGCAACAGGATTGTAAGTATCGCCATAAGCACTTGAAAAACCACTGAGGTCGAAAGGAACCGTACCGTGAAACAATCCGTTTGCATCATATACGGGAGCTGCCGGATTCATATAGATTGCGTTGATTATCGAACCGCTGTAACTGCTGCTGGTATTTGTACCTCTGCTGGTCGAGTGGTTGACGAAGAAATTTTGCCCTACCTGTACGCGTTTCGATAAATCATACTCTGATTTAAGTCTATAGGTAAAACGGCGGTAGTTGGTATTTTTTAAAAGTCCTTCCTTATCGTGATAACCAAAGGAGGTGCTGTATTTGGAGCGTTCGGATCCACCGGACACCTGTGCACTTAGGTTGGTAATCTGTCCTGTCTGAAAGATTTCATCCATCCATACGGTGCGGGTTTCCTGTCCCCAGGGATTTTTTGCAGGGTCATGTCCTGCGGCAGGTGTAGTACCTGCTGCCGCGGCCGCTTCACGGTATACGCGGGCGTATTCCTGAGCGTTCAAAGCACTGGGCAAACTGGTTGCATTGTGCCAACCTTTGTACAGGTCAATATTAAATCTAGGAGCGCCTACTTTACCGCTTTTTGTCGTGATCGCGATTACACCAGACGCTGCCTGTGCTCCGTAAATGGCGGCGGAAGCTGCGTCTTTCATGATATCAATGCTTTCAATGTCATTAGGGTTGAGCGGTCCACCGTAATAAGGCACACCGTCTACAACATACAATGGACTCTCGTCTGATAATGTACCCATACCTCGAATGAGTACTGTAGGATTGGCCGATGGATCTCCACCGGTAGACATTACCGTGACGCCAGCAATATTACCTTGCAGCATTTCCCCAATATTGGTAGTCGGGCGCTCTGTTTGCTTCTGGACATTGGCCAAAGAGCTAATGGCTGTCGTCAGATTTCCACGCTTCTGGTTGCCGTATCCAATAACGACCACCTCATCCAAATCGGAGCTGGTCATATGAAGACGTACCAAAATGGAATTGGTATCACCCGCTTTAACTAGAAAGTTCTTCTCCTCGTAGGCCTGATAACCGATCAAGGTAAAGTGAATGCCATAAGACTTATCTGCTTTTAAACCTGTCAGAACAAATTCGCCTCGCGCATTAGACGAAGTGGCTGCTTTGCTTTCTCCAAGAGCCGTAGCCACAATAGAAACACCAGGAAGTGGTGCTCCGGCATGATCCAATACGGTACCTCTGATTTGCGATAGCTGTTGCGCTGATAAATGCGGCATCCCCAGCAATAGAAAAGGGACAAACCACAGGAAGTGAAATAATAAATTGCTTTTGTTCATTTGGATTAATTTTTAACTGTATCTAAAATAATAGGGTTCTGTGGAGTGATGGAATCCATCGGACGAATCACATAAGATCGTTCGGATATCTGCTCGTAGACTAAATTGTTAATACGACAAATAATGGCTAGCATAATCTCTGGTCGCTCATCTTCTGTAAAGCTCCCCGTAAAGGTCATGCGATCCAGATGGGCCCCATCGATAGCGACCTGAATATCAAACCTGTCGGCAATAGTGAGAAAAACCTCCTGCAGGGCGGTGCGTTGAAAATTTAGTGCCGGAGAAACATTTTCTCCTATGCCGTGGCTAGAAATAGCTGCAACTGAGGTTTTGGGTAGTACCTTATGAGCCTCTACCAACGCGAAATCTTGTGTCTGCGTATTGATAGACAGCTTGTCTCCGATGTGCAGGAATGTTTCGGGGATCTGCATAGCACTACTGGCAGTCGATCTGACGACAATCTTGCCGTGCAGAAGTTTTACCTCCGTGAGATGTCCGTTACTTCCATTGACAATAAATTCGGTACCTAATGCTGTCGTTGTAAAACCATTGGCAGTGACTTCAAAAGGAAGCAGCGAATCGCGCTTTACCTTAAACCGGCCTTCACCGGTCAATGTGATCGTACGGTTGCGGACTCCATAATCCGGATCGCACTGAATGGTACTATAGGGAGAAAGGACCAGTGTAGATCCGTCGCGAAGGATATAGCGCAAGGTATCGGCATCTGACTTCAACATGTAGCTTTCTGTAGACGCAATAATTGTATTGTCTGCTCCCGCATCAGTAGACGACGCATAGTGGGCGCGGTACAACAAGCCCATAACACCGAATATTACAAGTATTGCAGCTGCAATATGCCGCGAATAGGGGTACATCTTTTTGACCGGTATGTTGTCGATCCCCGCTTTGGCCTGGACAGCTTTTAGAAGTGCTTGTGAACGCTCTGGACTAAGCAGCTCCTGCTGATCCTGCGCAAACTGTCTTTCGAACTGCTCCTGCATGTTCGCACGTTGTTCGTCAAGACTTTTCAACAGATCCTGTGCTTCCTGTTTATTCAGGTTGCCTTTCCAAAAGGACCAGATCCGCTTTTTAATTTTCTTTGTCATCATAAGTAAATACGATGAGACGGCGGAAAAGGAAATGGTCTAGTCGATTAACAAATTGTTATGAAAACATCAAGTTAATATCACTTATCGGTAACCGCTTAGAGGTAGAGAGAGCTCGTTACTAACAAGAATACACCGTTGCCGTATTCGTAGGAAGAATGACCCGCGACATATTGCTTGATACTTTTGTTCGCTTGTTTGAGGTATTCGGAGACTGAACTGATTGACAGGTCCAACATTTGGGCGACATGTTCTTTGGAGTGTCCTTCGGTTCTATATAACCGGAAGACTTCCTTCTTTCGGGGCGAAAGATGATCAATGGCTTCTTCGAGGATACGCAGCTGCTCTTCCAAAATGGCATCCTGCTCGGAGACATCATCTACAGCCACATAAAGGGAATCGTAATCGGCGATAAAATCGATATGATCCCGCACTTTCTTTTTTAGAAAATCCATAGACTTGTTAAAACTGACCACAAATAACCAAGATACCACGGGTCGATCCTTGTCTATTCGATGTCTGTTCTGCCACAGGCTGAGGAATACATCCTGAAGAATTTCTTCTGCATATTCTGCGACATGCACTAAGCGCAAAATATTGCCATACACCCGCTGATGATAGCGGTTGTAGATGGTTGAAAATATTATTTCACTACCTTGATTGAGCTGTATTATCTCGTCAGTCTCATCAACTGTAGGTATGTTGCTGCTCACTGCCATAGTTCCTATTCTGTATCCATGATAAAGGTATCTGAATACTGCAAAAATATCCTTTCGGGCAGGAAGTACCGTTCAAAACGATATTATGTTATTGTTAAATGTTCTTCATAAAAACTCTTTTATCAAACATCATTTCCTTCATCAAATTCTAATACAAATTGGTCTCTGATCTTTGTATTAGTAATGCAAAAAACAGCACATTGTCTGAGAAGGCACTGCCGCTCTATAAAGAAACTGTTTCAGAAATTGATTAAATGATCGTGCAGAAACTCGAATGTTAATATAATTTGTGGTATTTTTAAAGTCTTAAAATAAAACCGGAAGACAATTTAAGGCATGTATAAAATACTTTTAATAGAAGATGAACAGAATGTTGCCGAATTTATAATACAGGGACTTGAGGAAGATGATTACCATGTCTTCCATGTAAAAAAGTACAGTGATGCTTTGCTTAAGTTACAAAAGGAGAGCATAGATCTTGTGATATTGGATGTACTACTTCCTGAAATGAATGGTCTGGAAATCTGCAAAAACTTAAGAAATCAAAATTATAGAGACCTGCCTATCTTGATGGTCACTGCATTGGGAAGCCCTGAAAATGTGGTACTAGGCCTGGATAGCGGAGCAGACGATTATCTCTCCAAGCCTTTTAAACTGATCGAACTAAAGGCCAGGATACGAAGTCTGATTCGTCGAAAAAAGGAAATTACGCAAATAAGTAGACAGGCCGAAATCAAAAAATTTCATTATGAATTCATCACCATTGATGACTACAAGAAAACAGCCTACTGCATGGATGAAGAATTGAATCTTACATCTACGGAATATAGACTCCTCCTCCTCTTTATACAGAATCCCAAAAAAGTGTTTGAAAGAAGTGAGCTACTGGACAAAGTATGGGGGATAAACTTTGATATAGGATCGAATGTGGTAGATGTATATGTGAATTATTTAAGGAAGAAAATAGAAAAAGTAACTCCTGTAAAAGCTATTCATACCGTAATTGGTATGGGCTATGTACTGAAGATAGAAAATAGATGAAAAAATACAACAAAACCTTATACACGCTTATCACCATCTTGATCATCTATACGGTATCCTTTAGTCTATTTATATTTTATTCGATTACAAATTTTGCTTTTTCTGATTTCTACAAACGTTTGGATCTACGCCGAAATTTAAATGCGGAAGAACTATTAAACAATAAGGACAATTCCAGCAACTGGACTTCAAGCTATATCAAAGATCTTGACAATCAGAATAGTTTTATAATCGAGTTTGATCCCCACACCAAAAAGATCATAACGGAACATGGATTTGACAATGCGTTATGGGATCATGTCAATAAGCTGGGGGAGTCGAATTTTAAAAATGAAAATATTTTTTACTCGACCAAATATTTTGAAAAGAATGAAAAGCACTACATCGTAGGGGTATCTGCTGAGAACTATTTTTACACCCATCACCTATCCTATCTACGTCAATTGTTATTTATCAGTCTTCTTTTTGGCGTATTGCTCGTGATTGTTATTTCGCTGTTCACGAAGCGATCTTTCATGAAGCCGATCTATGCAATGATCAACCAAGTGGAAAACATAGGATCGGAAAACCTACATTTGAGACTGACTGAACCTAAAGATAATGGCGTACTAAACAAACTATCACTGACGTTCAATAACATGTTAAACCGGATAGAAACTTCATTCGAAACGCAGAAGAATTTTATAAGCAACGCTTCTCATGAATTGAACACGCCGCTGACTTCCATTATCGGTATAGCTGATGTAGCACTGTCTAAAGAGCGCTCTACGGATGATTACCAAAAATCACTGTATAAAATATTGGACGCTGCGGAGAACTTAGAACGTAAGACCAGTGCCTTACTTTTATTGGCAAGGACGGGTTACAATAACAATAAACTAAACTTAAAACCGGTTCGGATAGACCAGATCGTAATGGATGCCAAAATGACTTTGATGGAGATCAATACGAACTTTCGGATCATCATCGACTTTACCCTACTACCAGATGATAGTATGCGGCTAAAGATAAATGGCTCGGCACCGTTGCTCCAGTTAGCCATATCTAATATCATCTCTAATGCCTGTAAGTACTCGGAAGATCATACCGCTTATATCGGATTAGGTGCATCCGACGACAAGGTCATCATTATCATTAGAGATGAAGGAATAGGTATCCCAGAAGAGGATATGAGCCGTATCTACGATCCTTATTATAGGGCGTCTAATACGGAAAATTATCTCGGATATGGAATCGGTCTGCCGCTATCCCGTAATATCGTACGGATGCACAAGGGTGAAATGAGTATTAGCTCAATACTGGGAGAAGGTACCACAGTACGTATTGTACTACCAAGTATCTTGCGGTTTTAATCTCATTTTAATCTGATTTAATTTTCTAATCTCATTTTAACAACCTCCTGTTAATTCTAATAGTCAATTAATGTAGGCTTAATTCTATTCCTATGTCCGTCCCGTAGCTTTGCAATAGCTATGACAAAGACAAAACGAACTTTAATTCCAACAGACTTTACAGTGGGTTCGCTTACGGTAGTAATCGACTATCTATCTGAAACGTCTGACACTGCGATAGACCTGATATTGGCGCATGGGCAGAAATCCAGCGACTCCATCACTGAACTATTGGGTTTTGACAAGCATTACCACCTTGAAAACGGTTACCGTCCGGATTTTTTGACGGCCTGTCAAATCATTAAAACACGTTTTGAAGATCGGGTGAACGACCTATATTCGGATATTATATCTTCTAAAAATGATGCTTACATCCGTAACTACTTAAAAGGAAACAAAATAGACACCGTGATATTGCCCGATGATACTTCTTATTCTAAATCGGTCGAGAATAGCTTTTGTGTGCTAGCTGCACTAAGAAGAAACTGTTTAAAGCTAAACATCCCTATTCTTGAAATCGCAAAAACACGAACCTATATCGAGGAAAATCGTTCTGAGGATTCTATCCGTAAAATTTTCTTTAGAAAAAATCTAAAAAATGCGACATACTAAATATTTACACCGGGGCAATCTGATAAGAATTACCTACGCCTTGATAATAGGTTTACTGATGCTTTCCCTTTTCACCCTTATCTCATCGAAAAGTCCTGAATTATTGATACAGGGCACCTGGCGGGAAAAAGAATGGAATATAGAAAAAGGGAATGATACGGCGACGACGAATGTGATCGCATCGGGACTTAGAGAAGAGATTTTGAAAGATCTGGAACTGCTGCATTATGGTATATGGGACTTTAACGACAACAGACTCACCACCTACGATATGAAACAGGCTGGCACATCGGTGGAATGGCTCATAAAGGGAAGGGGACATATTCTGGAGCTAAGGCGAGAAGGAAAACGGATAGAGACATTCTTGATACAGCAGATAGACGAGAATACACTGGAATTACATCTGAATTTTGACCTTCAGGTGAAAGGTATCATGAAAATTGTATTGGAACGCGTGACACAAACAGAAAAATATGCTAAGAAAATATAGTAACCATAGAACGAATTCGGACAATATTAAACTAGGTTCGCTAACGGCCTTTTCGGCGGGGATGGTCAATGTGATATCCGTTATCGTTTTCTTTTCTTTCACCTCCAATGTAACGGGCTACTATGCTATACTGGCTCAAGAAATATCGAAGTCTAACTGGTATCAAGTGGCTGTCGTGCTCTTCTGGATCTTGCTATTCTTCTCCGGTGGGGTAATATCCAACCTGATCATTATACACGGTAAGGGCAAATGGGGCGGATATATATCCCATGCGATCCCGGTGTTCCTGGAGTTTGTAAGTATTCTTTTTGTCGGCGTATATCTGCAGTTTTTTTATAAAGACACCTTGCAGGAAACAGAGTTTTTGGTAGGGGCATTGTTATTCGCAATGGGCTTACAGAATAGCTTAACGGCAAGTATATCGAATTTTGCGGTAAAAACAACGCACCTCACCGGGTTGACGACGGACCTAGGGATACTGGTATCGATGTTTACAAAAAAATCGAATAGACAGAACCGAAACCTTGTGGATAGATTCAACCTCCTTTTGTCCATACTTATATCTTATGTATTTGGCGGTATCGTGAGCGGTGTATTCTATAACCACTTCCAGAATCACACCTTTTATCTGGTTTGCTTTATCCTTTTGGTTATCGCCTTTTACGACTACTATAAGTTCTCAAAAGTGAAGAAAATCTATGAAAAAAGACACCACGACCTCCTTTTATAACCATCCAACATGTCGCTACTATTCCACCTAACAGCAGGATCCAAGGCCAATTCCGTAAGAAATAGGTCGTCCGTTTGGTATGATTATCATATCGCAAATTGGTCCGATCTGTCCTCGAGCTATCGTATTGAAATAAGATTTTCTCTTCTTTTGCATCGGAACCTTTTTGCTCAATATAGGTAAGCTGTCCGGAGCGGCTCCACAAGCCTCTATCGGGATGAAAGAAGAACGTACTGTCGCCTGTATAGTGCCAGTAGCGGTAGGTGCTATCCTGTCTATTGAGCTGCATCCACGAAGTATTTGCACTGAACTGACTTTGTGCCCTTGTGTCCATATGTAGCAGTTCGCTTTTTTCCTTCGTCGTACGGCAGCTGAGAATGGTGCAGGAAGTGAAGAAGGTGACAAGAGTGATGAGGGGTATGATGACGCTATTTTTCATGGTGATAGAATTATTAAGTTAGGAGATTATGTAGTAGTTATAAGGTTAATAGAGTTGATAAGGTTATAGGGTTACAAAGTTATAAGGTGACAGAGTGATCAGTGACAGAGTGACAAAGTTGCTCGTTGAACACTGTTTACTGGTCACTCATTACTGGTCACTTCTTTACTACTTACTCGTCACTCATTAACCCAATCGGCTATTGCATACACTGTCCTGAGATGTCGCCGTCGGGATTCGACTCGATTATTACTATTTCCTTCGATGGTGATCAAGTATTCTCCTTGTTTCTTTTTGATCAGACCCACATGGTTGATTCGCTTGACGGTCGAACCGTAAATTCCGAATACATCCGCCGATCGACATTGGTCTTTACTGATCTGTCTTGCTTTGGGAAATAATGCGGGAGACCATGGGTTACGTGGAACGTCCAATCCAGCCTGGCCATAGACCCAAGAGACAAAGGCCGCGCACCAGTCATAACCTTTGCCTAGACTCGTATAGCGGAGGTATTCTTCGATACGTGGGCCATCGTTGTTATCAGTAGCTTCGCGGGTGCCTAGTTCTTTTGAAGCAATAACTATTATTGATTGACGAATGCTAGCAAAAAGAATCTTATCTTCTTTAATCTTCATGTCTTCATCGCCAGAATGCTTAGTTTCTACGCCACTCGAGCCGTGGCAGGGCTCTTCCTTTTTATCCAATGATTTTTTACTTTCAAAGGAATGGATAAGGACTTCGTCGTTTTCCGCAAAAAAGGAAGCAAAAAACTCATCGCTTAAAACTTTTGACACGAAGGAGGTGCATCCACCTACTATTGTCAAAAATTTTGTAGGCGATAAATGGAGCAATTGTATGGAAGTACTAATAGCACTAACTTCAAAAAACGGCCTAGGTTGCGAAACCGTTAAGAATTTAAAGAGTGATCTCGTTAAAAAAATCAAATTGTTTAAGCCGCCAGTTGGCGGAGAGTTTTTGATTTTTAGAGAACACAAATTAAATTTAGGTTGAGCGACCAAGCCTTGATTTAGCTTCGCTGAGCTCCACTTCGTTCCGGTTTTTTGTTTCGTTTTTTCATCAAGGAAAAAATGAAAATCCCTCCCTTGATAAAGGGAATAAAAACCGTTTTCCACTGATGATTTAAACACATCTAGAACACTATTTCGACAGCCATTAACACTGCATAGAGCAGTAAAAAGAAAACCGAGAAATAAAGAATACATTGTTGCCATGATGTTAATTGGTTAAAATGTTGACCAAACTGTTTACGAAAAGATTTAAAGGGATGCCATAATAGTTCCTGCAGCCATATACTGATATAGATGGCCAGCCAACCTACGAGCGGTCCAAAGCCCGCAACGGTGAGTATCCCGAAATCGAGTATGCCTATAGCTGGATCGAGCAGCTGTAATACGGTAGAGACCATGATCCAAGCGATAACCAGAAATAAAAAGCCGAAGAATAGCTTTTGCTTGAGTGTTAGTTCCTCTGACCAGCCCTGGGCCAGCCATGAGGGATTGATTGTTGTTTGCATAATATAGCGTTATGAAGGTGATAAAAGTTATGTAGCAATGCGTGACGAGCAACGAGTGACCAGTGACGAGCAAAGCTTTCCGCTTCGTCACTATGTCACTTCGTTACTGTGTCACTACTTCCCTATCGTGCTATCAAGGATACTGCTTCTGACCAGTCTCCCATGCCTTTACTGTTGCGAGCCCGCACGCGTACGAAGTATTTGATTCCGGGTGTTCTATCGGTCAGGACATTGCCCCGTGATGAAGTCGTATTGAAGGTTTCAAACCATTCCACCGTATTGGTCGCATCTTCGCGTCCCACTTCTACTTCATACTCCCAAACTCTTTTGAGCGGAGTAAAGTCTAAGCGCATCTGACCGGAGATCCGTCCGTCACGCAGCTGTATACGAGCGGTCACCAATGGCAACTCGGAGCTACTCGGTTTGCTTACCAATACCAGTCCGGTACTCAATAGCAAGGACAACTGTCCATTGGCCACTTCGTTGACATGATGTGCCAGGTTTTTCAGTGCAAAGAGTAGTGCATCACGACTTTCGTTCTTCAAGCTGATTTCTAGTGCCGAACCTCGCCTGCTAGCGATTTCATGTTTGGTAATATAATCGTTGACGATAGTTTCCAGATCTGTAAGTCCGGGATTAGGGTTCGGAAAGCTTGCCTGTGTGCTTGTTTCCTGCATCGCTTTTAACACACGTCCTGCCAACGTAGACAGCTCATAATCGGAGAGTGCCTTATAATTGCTAATTACTTTTTCTTTTCTCATAGTTTTTAGTTTTATACTGTAAGCTATAGGCCGTATGCTATACGCTTTAGGCCATAAGCTTTTTCTATTGTTTATTAACTAGTGTCTAGTGGTCATTAACCATTCACAATTAAACATTAATCCTTACAAGGTGGCCCACGCGGCGAAAACTTTTTGTTGCTGTTCATGATCCAAATATGGCCTAGAAGCCCGAAAAATGAAATTTTTGACGCAACGTGGAGCAACAAGATGAATAGATGGTCGATTCTGACGCAACTTGACGAAAGCTATTCGCTAAAAAGTTTGTCGTATTCGAATTGAAAATGATCGTTTCGCAAATGAGTTTGCCGCTAATCCATATGCGTTTTCCGTGGAACAGCACAGATTAGTCGCCACAGCAAACAGATCCACCATGTAACCATTGAACAGCGTCATCGATCAAAAGCAGTGTACGAAAGAAAGAAACCAATCATCCATAACCAAAAAGAGAAACACGGCACCCCGCTACGGCAATACCGCTCAATAAAAGGGATAAATAACGGATACGAACTGAAAAATAGTTTCAGGCGCTTCATCCACAGGATCACTATTTAGATAAACCACACAACCAAAAGTATTTGCAGACAAGTCGAAAGCGTTTACAGCTAAACCAAAACAAGTAACCGCGCAATAAAACGAATATACCGCTGACCAACATCCTTTAATCGCCGAACCAAATTCCAACGTCTCTAATCATAAGCCAGCGACCGCAACAACAGATTCGTATGTCACCAACCTGTTTCAACAGCAGCTCATGCTAAATTGGTGGGCCACCTTCCCTTAGCCGTAAAGACAGAACCTAAACCGAACCGTGGCCGCCCAAATTACATAAGCAACTATATAGGAGTGTGGACAGATCCTCTTAAAACGATCCACGACACAGCTAAAGGGGACAACCACATATCCTTTACAATAAGCGGATAATTCAATAAAAAACGCCGCTGATCGGTATTGATCAACGGCGCATCTAAAGTAAACTGTGGCTTCGCTATCTGAGACCCAAGCCAACATAAAATGGTTACAGCTTCCCTTTTCTTTTAGAGTACCAAATTTTTGCCGCTTCAACTTCCGCCTTCACCAGGCGTACACGTCCATTTTTATTTTCGAGCTTAGTAAACTCTTCACGGTTACGCATTCTATCGATATGCGAACGTGATACGTTCATCGCCAGACAGGCCTCACCAACCGTACACAACTCCTCTTCGGTATAAGCGTTTATATCCGGCTTTTCAGGCGGAGGTGCCGTATCATTTTTAGCAGGAGCATCTATCTTTCCAACGGAATCCGGTAGTCCAGACGCTTGTAGTAATTGTACGATATGATTCAGGCAGGCCAGGATATCTCCGGCCAGTCTGACAAGAATGGATAATAATCGAATCATGATCTTAGTGTATTAAGACCACCGATTGCACAAGTACAGACAAAACCAAAAAATCCCGTTACGTCCCTTCCTATTTACAGACAGACTAGTAGGTAGATATACAGAATCCCGGTATGCCGTCAAGAGATGGTAAGTTTATAAAACAAACAAGTATATAAAAAATAAGATAAAGGTCTAGGAGATGTCGTGTGGTGCTTGGGAAAAAACAGCTATATTGAGGGTGATGACCACTTCAAAGCACTGCCCTGTATGCTCCACGGAAACCGTATTCATCGGGTCCATCGCGACTACATAATCGTGTAAGAGTTTTAACCCCTTCCCGGTGGCTATCGGATTATACTTCTTAGTTACAGGAATC
>JAITLW010000015.1 GCA_031277715.1 Sphingobacterium sp.
AGATACGGAGACCGGAGGTATCTTCGTCTCGCAAAATATTTATGGAAAAGATGGCGGACAATTTCTAGCTCTAGGAGTTTCAGTTCTATATGACACTCGCGACGTCACGACATTTACGACTAAAGGCTTCTATGGAAGAGCAAAGTATGCTTATGCGCCAAACTTTTTTGGAAAGGACAACTACAAAGGAAGCCAGGTAGAAATAGACGTCCGAGGCTATTACCCTTTTTCCCAGAAAGTAAGCTTAGCTACCCAGGGCCTCTATAGAGGGACATATGGGAAAAACATTCCGTTTTATGCCATGCGAGACCTCGGTGGAGATATGAGCATGCGTGGGTACTACCTAGGACGTTACAAAGACAACAATTACATCACTGCACAAACAGAACTACGCTACCGCTTTCTACCTCGTTTTGGAGTCGCAGGTCTGCTCGGAACGGGAAGTACGTTTTCAGAAGAACATAAACTTCGTCTTTTACCAAGTTATGGGGCAGGAATTCGCTATTTCTTTAGTATAGAGCACAGCAGTAGTATTCGACTAGATTACGCTTTTGGAGAAAAAAGAGCTGGAGAAAAGAGACAGTCCGGTTTCTACCTGAGTGTCAGCGAGGCATTTTAAGCTGGGAGATTACCTCCAATATGGAAAACGCAATTTGAAGAGTTCTTTAGGTTGCTCTTTTCGATAGAAGACCAAACCATAGTAAAACAAATCTATGCAAACAATAAAACGGGAGTCTCGACCAATGGACTCCCACAAGAGTTTCCTCCCGTTATCTTTATAAATATCTGAAATCACTAAATATCTGAACTGCTTTTGGAGAATCGCAAGCTGATCCACATCCTCCATTCCATTTTCTATAATCAAAGCCTTATCACTGCCTATCTCCAAAGGAGAGGAAACATAGTCTACCTCAAAGTAAGCGGCGATATCAGACAATAACAGCTGTTGCTTATTAGCTACATTAGTTCGTTGGGATTTCGCATAAATGACTTCATCGGCCATACTGTACACAAAAGGGGAATGCGTACCATGTCGGCTATTGGAAGAAAAAAAATGAAAAAACAGGCGCCACAAATATTGCATTCCGCAAAATTAGCACTTTCAGGCAAAAGAAAAACGAAAACCAGAACGAGTTAACGTCTTTTGTATCCGCTCTACTGACAAACTGCTGTCAAAACTGGGCCTAACTTTGCTTTCATACATTTTAAATACATCACATTATGGAATTTTTACAAGTAGACTCGTTTGAACTAATAGGCATTTCAGTTTTAACCAGTAATGATCCGGGTAAAGCTGAGCTAGACATCCCTGCAATATGGGAGCGTTTTTTTGCGGAAGACATTATAAATAAAATCCCAAACAGAATAGGGAACTTAATTTATTGCGTCTATACAGACTATGAAAGCGATCATACCCAGCCCTATCGTGTTCTATTAGCTTGCCCCGTATCCACGATCGACGAAATACCAGAAGGAATGCTTGCTCACAGAATAGATAAGGGCAAATTTCATAAATTCACAGCTAAAGGTGACATGAAAGACAATATCATCTACAACAAATGGCTGAATATCTGGGAGTCGGATCTAGACAGGACATTCCAATCGGACTATGAGTTATACGATGAGCGGAGTCTAGACCGAAGCAATGCTGAGGTTGACATTTTTATTGGTATAAAGTAATTCAAACAGTAGAAAACGAAAACTTGGCCGGCACTCCTCCAAAAGATGCCGGCTACATCATGCTACAAACATATCTATCAGAAATTCAATGTAAATACACTTCCATTTCCTTCCTCACTATCAACCATGATATTTCCATTATGGACCAACATAATTTGCTTACTTAATGTAAGTCCTACTCCGGTACCGGTTTTCCGAGTCGTAAAGAATGGTGTAAAAATCTGTTCCTGTATATCAGCATTCATTCCTTTGCCATTGTCTGCAATTTGAATCTGCACCCGACCATCCTGCATCCTTCCAGATATACTAATATAAGGCTTATCACTGCCTGTTACTGCTTCCATAGCGTTCAGTAAGAGATTGATAATAACCTGCTCTATAAGATTCCTATCGGCCCTCACCATTAGACGCCGATCTTTAATAATGATATCTACATCAATTCCCTTCTGTAGCATGGTTGGCTCCAATAACTGATAAATATCTTCAAAAAGATCAATCAATAATACATCGTTAAAGTCTGGTTGGTCCACCCTATTGATTAATCGATAGCTCTTGGCAAACTGCAGCAAGCCCTCACTCCTCCTTTTTATAGTATAAATACCCACCCTTAAATCCTCGATATCATCATCATTATAACCACTTTCCAGACGACCATGGAGTGTTTCTGCTAAAGAACTAATAGGCGCTATCGAATTCATAATCTCATGGGTCAATACCCGGAGAAGCTTTTGCCAAGCATTTGTCTCGGCCTCATCAATGGCTTCATTAATATTTTGGCATACCACGATTCGAAAGACCCCTTCTTGTGTTTCGAACTCAGAACTATTCATTAGCAGTTTAATCTTCCCCTGAATTGAATTCACGGTCTCTGTCTGAGGTTTCCCCATTTTCAACCCCAACGTCTTGTCATATAAATCTTGGTTTCTTTTGGTCAGCCCTTTGATATTACCTAAATGAGGAGTATTGAACAGTTGCTTAAAAGCATCGTTTATCCAAACAACCTTTCCCGATTCAGCTTCATAAAAGATAATAGCTGAATCCAGCATATTGATAACCTTATTCAGGTATTGATGCTGTAACTCCTTATCTATACTTATTTGCTTGTAGACCTGATTGATCGTATTGAAAGCCGAGAACAATTTACTCTCGGTGCTTTTCTTATCCTTTACAGCAAATCTTCTCGTAAAATCATTGTATCGAACAGCTTCGGCAAAGTCTAACACGTGATTCAATAATCTTCGCTCAAGATTAAACCATTGATAGGCTAATACAACTATAATTAAAAACGATATTATAGCGTACAACCAATACCCCAACAAGGCAAGATAAGCCACACCTGTACCACACAATAACAATAAGGTGATTTTAAAGAAGAGGAAAAAGCCCAATTTACCCATCTATCAGATATTATATTTTTCCATCCTCCTGTAGAGGGCAGCACGTGTCAGTCCCAAATCTTTAGCGGCTTTACTGATATTACCGTTATACCGATCGACAGCTGATTGTATAGCCTTCCGCTCCAGTTCTTCTAAACTTTGATTTCCAAAACTCTGATGTTCCATAGGGAACTCAACCGCCGCGACCTGCTCGATAGGGGAAAAGAGAATATCCTGCTCTCCAATACTCAGCCCTTCGCTCATAATAATAGCTCTTTCAATACTATACTGTAATTCTCTGACATTTCCCGGAAAGTGATAAGATTTCAACTTCGCTACCGCATCCCGTTCAAAACCTTCAATATTCTTATGGTATTTTGTATTATAAAACCCTAGAAAATGATTGGCCAAAAGAACGACATCGTCTCCACGCTCTCGTAATGGTGGAACTTGGATCTCTACCGTATTGATCCTATAGATAAGATCTTTGCGGAAGCGGCTTTCATCTGCGAGCGCTCGTAGGGGAACATTTGTTGCACTCAATAAGCGAATATCGACATCAATACCTACATGAGACCCTAAAGGGGTAACCTGTCGATTCTGCAAGACACTAAGCAATTTGGCCTGTTGGTGTAGCCCGATATTTCCTATCTCATCAAGGAATAGTGTCCCTTTGTCGGCCGCCTCAAAACGACCTGCTCGATCCTCCCGTGCATCTGTGAATGCGCCTTTTTTGTATCCAAAGAGTTCACTTTCGAAAAGCGTCTCTGTGAGCGCACCGACATCAACTTTAATATAAGGAGCTTTACTCCGCAACGAACGTCTATGCAGGGCCCTAGCAATCAAATCCTTTCCTGTACCATTCTCTCCCAGAATAAGGATATTAGCTTCCGTGGGTGCAACTTTATCTATTTTGTACTGCAGGTCTTCCATCACAGCAGACTTCCCGACCAATTCATCTGCTTCACGCAATGATTGTACACTCTTTTTCTTCCCTTTTTCTTTGGTCTCGTTGTAGGTCGACTCTAGCGTATTCAACAAATGTTCGTTAACCCAAGGCTTTACAATAAAATCCGAAGCACCCAATTTCAGCGAACGAACCGCTAGATCGACTGCACCATAAGCAGTGATCATAATGACCCGAATATGCGGATAGACTTCCTTAATCTTCCCCAACCAAAATAGTCCTTCATTTCCGGTATTGATGGCGCTTTTAAAATTCATATCCAATAACACCAAATCTATCGCGTTCTTCGAGAGGATACTCAACAAATTTTCAGGATTACGCTCAATAATCACCTCATTGACCAGTGGGCGCAAGAGTATCCTTACAGCAGTCAACAAGTCTTGATCATCATCTACCACTAATACACGTGCTTTTTTCATCGCATATAATTCTTTCGTAATCCGCCAGTTGACGGATTGGTTTGTTTTTTAAAAGACAATGAAGTTATCAAATTTGAATAAATTTAGATCGTTTCATCGAAACTAAAGTAGTTATAAATTTATAGTTCCAGTATAATAGTCGTTGATATATTTCTGCAATAGGAGTTCGTAACGTTTGATCAATAGCTGAGCTTGGGCATTATCTAACTTTGTTTTCGCTGTTAGGAAGACCACAGAATTACTATTTCCTGCGTCAAAATGAACTTGTGCTATTCGAAACGATTCTTTATAACTCTTCTCTTGTTCTCGAAGATTGGCAACATTTACTTGCAATGCTTCTAGATCAAAAACCGTCTTGGCCGTCTCCTCCCGCAGTTTGTTTTTTGCTATTTCTCTATCCCACATCACCTCCTGAAGATTCAGCTTCGCCAATTTAACCTGATTCCTTGTCCGGAACTGATTAAAAACCGGAATACTAAGACCTAATGAAACGCCCTTTGACAGGTAATTGTTCAGCTGTCTGCCATAGCTGCTCGGGTTGGTACTCGAATACCGCGACCAAAGTCCCGCTCCTAATGATAAGGATGGGAAATAAGCTGCCCTTTCCACCTTCACTCCTTGTTCCGCCTCCTTAATACGCCAATCATAAGCTTTAAACTCCGGCAAAACGTCCAATGCATTTTTAAAAAGCTCCGCTCCGGTTTGTATCCTTACCTCGAGCGACAAAGCCAAAGGCTCGATATCACCTAAACTATCTATAGATAGATTCAGAAGAGAAGCCAACTGCAACCTATTTTTATTTAATAATTGCACGCTTGCTTCTAGATTGTTCTTATCTACATGCAGTTGCCCCTGCAGATCGTAGTAGTCTCCTGGGCTTACTGCCCCCTCTTTGTGCAGGATTTCTGTACGGTGTACATTTTCTTCTGTGACTGCCAATTGTCCTTTGGTTTGTTCCAGCATATCTTTGGCCGTCAAAACCATAATATAGGCCGTCAACACATCCAACTTAAGTTCATTCTTCGCATGATCAAATTCAAATCGCCCTGCTTCTTTGGCATTAGCCTGCTTGCGGATATGGTGTAACGTCTGGAAGCCATTAAATATAGGTACGTTTAAATTGAGAGCCTGATTACCTGAAAAATAACTCTCTTCGATAAACTGGTTAGTCGTTGGGTTTACGCTTCGTCCCTCGTTATAGGCATGCCCCCACTCTGCTTTAAGAGAAGGTAGCCGATTATTTTTCGCCTGTTTAAGTGCTATATTATTTCTTACTAGATTCAATTCGGATCGCTGCAATACAGGATTATTATCCAGAGCCAGTGCAATGCAATCCACAAGGGACAAACGTTTTGTCTGCCCTTGCGCCTGCATCAAACAACTAGTAAATAATAACAAAATAAAAATTCTAAAAATCGTCTTCATTATTAAATGATCAATTATTAGATTAACTTATCCATAGCACGTGCCAAAAACATAAACAACTATAAAACAACATTATACAAAAGAGGCAGTGTATAGGGTGTCCATTGATGGACAAACAGTGTCCGAATACGGACACCCTAAAACCGACAAACACAATAAACAACTGTAAAACAGTGAATTAAAAAAATGGCACAAGATTGTAGGTGATTCTGAGCAAAAGGTTATTAGTACACCTTTTTGAATTTCTAATTTTTAGTTTTTGAATGGACAGACCGATACAACAAAAGAAATGGAATACAAAACGTATTCTCACCCTGATAGGAATAATAGCTATTGTCGCACTGATTGGCGGAAGCTATTATTTCAGTAGTGGCAATAGCCGTCTCAATGTCGATACGGACCGCATCAGTATCGTAGAGGTCAAAGAAGGTGTTTTTCAAGAATTCATCCCCATCAATGGGACAGTACTCCCTATAAGCAGCATATATCTTGACGCTTCTGTAGGTGGCCGCGTCGAAGAGAAATATGTAGAAGACGGAGCTATCCTTAAAAAAGGTGATCCTATCATGAAACTGTCCAATACCGATCAAGAATTAGGACTCGTGCAACAGGAGACACAGGTTCTTAATCTCCTTACGCAAGCTCAGATTGCCCGAACCAGTGCCGAACAGGTGTCTATCAACAACCGCAATCAAATGGCAGATGTCGAGCAAGCATTGCGAGAATCGGCACGTGTATACAATCTGAATAAGAAACTCTATGCTGAAAAAGCGATTGGATCCCAGGAATTTGAAAAGTCAAAAAATGACTATAATTATCAGAAAGAACGGGTTGTTTTGACTAAGCAGATATTACGTCAGGACTCTATCTCCAGTAGACAAAAGATCAAACAAGATCAAGAAACTTTCCAGCGTACACAAAGCGCCTTAGAGCTTATGCGCCGTAAAGTGGGAGATTTGATCCTTAGAGCCCCTGTAGACGGGCAGCTCACTTCATTTGATGCGGAGATTGGTCAGAATAAAAACGCAGGCGAACGTCTTGGACAAATCGACGTACTAACGGGCTTTAAAGTCCGCGCCGAAATCGATGAGCATTACATCAACCGCATTTTTACCGATCAGGTAGGAGAATTCACCTTGAATGGAAAACCCTATCAATTAAAAATAAAAAAGGTATATACACAGGTTACCAATGGTAGATTTCAAGTTGACATGGAATTCGTAGGACAGGCTCCGACGACTGTAAGAAGAGGACAAACCTTACAAATAAGACTTTCATTAAGCGACGAAACAAAAGCACTGTTACTTGCCAAAGGTGGTTTTTATCAACAAACTGGGGGCAACTGGATTTTCAAATTAGACAAAACAGGGGCCACCGCTTACCGCATAGACATACAATTGGGCCGACAAAATCCCGAGTTTTATGAAGTGATCAGTGGACTGAAACCTGGTGACAAAGTCATTGTCTCCAGCTATGAGACTTATGATAAGATACAGGAGCTAAATATTAAATAGTATTGAGATGTGAGATACAAGATGTTAGACACTTACAATAACCTTCATAACTAGATAACTTTATAACTTGACAACTATGATCAAGAACTTTATAACATCAGCTTTCAGGAATCTTTGGAAAACCAAAGGTTACAGTTTCCTGAATATTTTTGGTCTAGCACTTGGGATTGCGGTAACAGCCCTGATATTCCTCTGGGTGGAAGATGAGATTTCCTGGAATGATAATTTCCGCAACAAAAAAGATATCTACATCACCAAATCAAAACAAACGTACGACGGCAGTATCAACGTCTTTGAAGCAACCCCAGCACTCTTTGCGAAGGAATTCCAAAGAGAATTCCCTGAAGTATTGCACGCCGGAAGAATGAACTTTGGCAATAATATCTTATTTAAAGTTGGTGACAACTTGATTTATCAAACAGGCTATTATGCAGACCCCGAAATACTATTGATTTTTGCTCCTGAATTCATTCAAGGCAATCCCCAATCTGCGTTGAGTGATCCTACCAAAATTGTTTTAAGCGAATCTGCTGCGAAAAAGCTATTCAACACGACCGATGCAGTTGGAAAAACGGTCAAACTTGACAATAAAGACATCTATACGGTCTCCGCCGTAACTAAAGATTTTCCAAAAAACTCAAACTTCCGCTATAATTGGCTAATTAATATTGAAAAAATGATTTCATCAGGCTCCAATTTTGGATATGATAATTGGGGAAGTAATAACGTCCTGAGCTTGGTTCAATTAGCACCTGATGCTGATATTGTCGCTGTGAATAGTAAGTTAAAACATTATATCGAAGATAAGCTAAATGCCAAGGAGTATTCTTCCGAAAATTTCCTTTATCCAATGGAAAGATGGAGAATGTATAATCAATTCAAACAAGGAATTGAGCAGGATGGAAAGATCAAGAACATTCGCTTGTTTACCTCCATAGCTTGGCTCATACTATTGATTGCTTGCATCAACTTTATGAATCTTTCGACAGCCAGATCGGAGAAAAGATCAAAAGAAGTGAGTATGCGTAAAATTGTAGGTGCTAAAAAGAAAACATTAATTTACCAGTTCTTAAGTGAGTCCGTTGTTTATGCCTTCATTGCCGGTCTTCTAGCTATAGGATTGGTAAAATTGGGATTACCAGCTTTCAATGCAACAGTGGGCAAAGAGCTTTCTATCAATCTCGGCAATTGGCAGCATATAAGCTTTATCTCTATTATTATTTTAACCGTTGGAATTATTTCAGGAAGCTATCCAGCATTCTTTTTATCTTCGTTCGACCCATTGACCGCCCTAAAAGGAGGAAAACGACAAAACGGCTCCAGCAATATTATCCGAAAAGGACTTGTTGTCACTCAATTTACAGCAGCTATTATTCTGATGATCTGTACATCAGTTGTCTATCTTCAGATTCAACACGCCAAAAATAGAGACCTGGGATTTGACAGGAGTCAGGTTATCATGACCGATATTCAAGGCGAGATGTCTAAGCATATAAATGTCATCAAACAACAACTAAAAGCTACCGGAAATATTGAAACAATCGGTTTGAGCCAAAATAACGTATTGAGCGTAGGTTCAAACACAGGAGGCTTTGAATGGGACGGTAAAGATCCTAAATCATCTATTTTGATTGGCTATTCCTTTGTAGATTCGGACTTCGTAGATGCGATGAGCATGAAACTGTTGGATGGAAGAAACTTTAGGACAGGCTTTCTAGGCGATAGTAGCTCTGTATTAATCAATGAAAGCATGGCTAAATTGATGCAACCAGACGGTTTAGTTGCAGGAAAGTCCATTAAAATGAATGGAGAGCCTTATACTATAGCTGGGGTAATCAAAAATTATGTCTATAATGATATTTATGGAAATGCGGAACCTCTCGTGCTAGCGCCATTGGCTGTTGGGGAGGCTTTTGGCATCACTGGCGGTATCCTCAATATCAAAACCAAGCCAGGAGTAGACACTCAAAATGTATTAAAGCAAATTGAAGATGTTGTCAAAAAATACAATCCTGACTTTCCATTCAACTATTCCTTCTTAGATGAATATTTTAACAATTATTTCTGGTCTGAAATGATGCTTCAAAAATTAGCAAGTTTATTCGCTATCCTTGCTATAATCATTTCATGCCTGGGCTTACTGGGCTTGGCCGCATTTTCTGCCGAACAAAGAGCGAGAGAAGTGAGTATTCGTAAGGTACTGGGTGCCTCCGTTGGGAATTTAGTAAAAATGCTGAACACAGATTTTCTGATCTTGGTTGGGATATCTTGCTTAATCGCCTTCCCTATTGCCTGGTGGTTTATGCAAGATTGGCTGACCGGCTATAATTATCACATGGATATGCCCTGGATAATCTTCCTATTGGTTGCAGGATTAGCTTTGTTAATCGCTTTGTTCACCATCAGCACCCAAGCACTAAGAGCCGCAACCAGCAACCCGACAAAAGTGCTAAGAAATGAATAATATTGACCTATTATAAATGGAGTTAATCATTTGAAATATCCATGTTGCAGTAATTGTACAAACATCTATGAATGTAATTTGGATATTCCATATGACAATTAAAGACAAACCGAGCTTGCGAGCTCATCGAAGATAATTATACACATTTGAAATCAAGAAACACCATGATAAAAATAACGAACCTACAAAAATATTATCGCACCGAAGAAGTCGAAACAGTTGCATTAAACAACGTAAATATCCACGTAAAAGAAGGCGAATTTGTCGCTGTCATGGGGCCTTCGGGGTGTGGCAAATCAACTTTATTAAATATAGTCGGACTTCTCGACGATTTAGATGAAGGCAGTTATCTCTTTAATGGAACGGAGGTTGCCAAGTTCAAGGAGAGTAACCGATCCAATCTTCGAAAACACAATATCGGGTTTGTATTCCAAAGCTTTAACCTCATTGATGAGCTTACTGTTTTCGAAAACGTAGAGCTTCCCCTCGTGTATACAAACGTACCTGCCGTCGAGCGCAAGCGACGTGTGGAAGAAGTATTGGAGAAAGTACAGATTATGCACCGGCGCAACCACTTCCCGCAACAGCTATCCGGGGGACAACAGCAACGGGTTGCAGTAGCCCGAGCGGTAGTAAACAATCCTAAGTTAATTCTTGCCGATGAGCCAACCGGTAATCTAGATTCGAGTAATGGTAACGAAGTCATGCAGCTCCTTACCGAACTGAATGAAGCAGGTACTACTATTGTAATGGTAACACACTCGGAGCATGACGCCAAATTTGCAGATCGGGTGATACGTATGCTAGATGGCCAGGTTATCATGGAGACCACAACAATATAATCGTCTTTTCAACTCCTAAGTTATGCTAAGAAACTATATCAAAATCGCATGGAGAAACCTCTGGAAAAACAAGAGGTATTCCCTTATCAATATCTTAGGGTTGGCCTTAGGCATCGGTATATCGTTGATTATCGCTCTTTGGATTAATTCTGAAATAAAATATGACCGATTCTACTCCAAAACAGACCGCCTATACCAAGTGTATACGAGAGATGTATTTGAGGGTAGCCCACACACCTGGGGCGGGACCCCTAACATCCTTGGTCCTATTCTACAACAGGAACATCCGGAAATAGAAGAAGTCGTACGTATATGGAATATCGACCATCGCCTCCATCATGATGCCGAACCCAGCCTCAGTGCTTCGGGAATAGCTGCCGATCCCGCCTTTTTGAAACTATTTGACTTCAAAGTTGTCTCCGGTAATACGACTACGTTATCCAGTCCAGATGCAATTGTACTAACGGCATCCATGGCTAAAAAGCTATTCGGCAAAATAGATATCATCGGTCGTAGGGTGGATATGGATACTACCGTTTCCCTTACTGTCGAAGCCGTTATTGAGGATATACCGCGTAACTCCAAATTCTATGGAAACGATTTTATCTGCTCCCTGAATTATCTCACAAAAACGGGAAAAACATTTTCGGACTCTTGGACCGCCTACAACCATGAAACCTATGCCCTCCTAACAGACGGGGCATCACTCGCCTCCATCAATAAGAACATAGAGAACCTCGTTTCCAAACATACCAACGGTACCGCAAAAGCAACCATATACCTCTACCCTGCCCATCGCTGGCACCTGTACAACAAGTCGGTCAATGGACAGATGATAGCTGGCAATATCACCACCCTACAACTATTTGGACTAATTGGTATATTCATTCTCTTGATCGCCTGTATCAACTTTATCAACCTAAGTACTGCAGGAGCAGAGAGACGGGCCAAAGAAATAGGTGTACGCAAGGTCGTCGGTGCACCCAAGAAGTCGCTTGTCCAACAGTTCTTATTAGAATCTTTTATCCTAACCTTTTTGGCCGGTATCTTAGCGTTATTGATTATTTTCTTGGCTCTTCCATTTTTCAATAACCTAATACATGGAAATCTTTCGATTACCGACTATCCGATATTTTTCTGGTCCATATTTCTTATCATTATATTCTTTTGTACCCTATTTGCTGGATTATATCCTGCCTTTGTGCTAGCGGCCTTTGATCCTATAAAAACCCTAAAAGGCAATTACTTGATGCTAAACTCTGGTCTACAACCCAGAAAAATCCTTGTCACGCTACAGTTTACTATATCAATCGGTCTGGGGATATGTACTTTTATTATCGGACAGCAGATACGTTTTGGAGAAGACCGAAATGCGGGATACGACCGCAAAAACCTCGTTTACTTACCATTAGAAGGTAACCTAAGCAAAAACTACGAAGCATTGAGAAATGAACTATTTCAGCAGGGAGTCGCTAGCAACGTCAGCAAAACATGGGGACGTATCAGTCGTCAAGGCAGCAACAGCTGGGGATATTCCTGGCCAAATGCTAGACCGGAGGACTACGATGTCGTATTCAACAATATGGCCACGGACTGTGATTTCACCCAAACAATGGGTATCAAACTGCTACAAGGACGAGATATTGACATCTACAAACACGCTTCAGACTCCAATGCCATTCTGCTCAATGAAACAGCCGTCGCTAGAATGCGATTGACGAATCCAATAGGTGCACAAGTGACCGTAGCGCAAGGTACAGAATATCAGCAAGTATATACGATTGTCGGCATCATCGAAGATTTTGTATGGCACTCGCCCTATCAGAACATGGAGCCTATGATAGTCAAGGGGCCTTCCACTTGGTCAGATTACATACACATTAGATTAAACAGTACAAAAAGCTTACTGACAAACATAGAAGCGATTCAATCCTTAGTCAAAAAATACAATCCCGACTACCCTATCGATGTCCATTTTATTGATGATGATTACGCTCTAAAATTTGCTAATCAAAAACGTACTGCGGCACTGACCGGGCTTTTCTCGGGCTTGGCAATCTTTATAGCCTGTTTGGGTCTACTGGGACTAGTCTCTTTCGCAACCATACAAAAGCAAAAAGAAATTGGCATACGTAAAGTACTCGGCGCATCAGTATCAGGTATAATCGCTATGCTATCACGCGATTTTGTAAAACTAGTCTTCATTGCCCTACTTATTGCATCCCCTATCACCTGGTGGATTATGGATCAATGGTTATCGGACTATGTATACCGTATTCATATACAATGGTGGGTATTTGTTTTAGCTGGGGTATTCGCAATAATGATAGCGTTACTGACAGTAAGTACACTAGCCTTTAGAGCGGCAATGCTCAATCCTGTCAAAAGCCTTAGAGATGAGTAACCTACTGAGCATTCAAAAATAAAGAAGAACCATGCTAAATAATTATATCAAAATCGCTTGGCGAAATCTGTTTAAGAGCCTCTCTTTCTCCGTTACAAATATTGTAGGACTAGCGATTGCTATGGCAGGCGCCTTACTTATCGCACTCTGGCTACAGAACATGCTGAGCATGGATCGATTTCATGAAAAGAGCGATCGCCTATACACGATGAGTAATCGTCTGGAGGCAGATGGAATACGAACCGCTTGGCGTAGCACTCCAAAAATCCTAGCCCCTTCACTCAAGGAAGCTTTCCCAGACATAGAAGACTTTACACGTTACGATTCTTTTAACAAATTTTTGACTTCTTATGCTGATAAAAAACTGATTGCAACGACCTCATTTGTTGACCCTGGTTTCTTCAATATGTTTTCACTCCCCATTATAAAAGGGGAGAACAACATCCGATTTGAGAATCCCAACGCAGTTGTACTGACGGAAAGCTATGCAAAAGCTCTCTTTGGGGAAGAAGAACCAATTGGTAAATCTATAAAAATTGACTCAACCAACCAGGTTACAGTTCAGGCGATAATGAAGGACCTGCCCAATAATACAGATTTCAACTTTGACATCCTTCTTCCTTATTCCTATTTCAAAATGATTGGATATGCAGATGACAATTGGGCCAACAATTCGATCAACACTTTTATACTATTAAAACCTGATGCAAACATTGAAGTATTCAATAGTAAAATAAAAACGTTTTCACGTGAACATATCAACAGTGCTATAGTCAAAAACAACTGGAATGTACCAAAGTACAACGGTGAGATCTTTGCCTTTCCTTTCCGGGATCAATATTTATACAATAATGGAAAAGGAGGCGATTACACCTCTGGACGTATTGATCTGATAAAACTATTTGCATGGATCGCAGTCTTCATTCTGAGCGTTGCCTGTATCAACTTCATGAATCTCAGCACAGCACGTTCGGAACGTCGCGCCAGAGAGGTCGGTGTACGCAAAGTAATTGGAGCGAATCGCAGCAGTCTGATCGTACAATTTCTAACAGAGAGTATTCTAATCAGTTTATTTGCTATGCTACTCGCGATCATCATTGTCGTTATTGTTTTACCATATTTTAATACCCTTTTTGCTAAAAATATCAGCTTCTCGCTCCAAAGCTTCCATACCTGGTGGTGTTTAATTGCCTTCACGTTATTCACAGGCGTATTAGCCGGAATTTATCCTGCCTTCTTCTTATCATCGTTTAAACCGATTACAACTATAAAAGGGCGATTCCAATCGACAAACAAAGGCCTCAGTATTCGTTCCATATTAGTTGTATTACAATTCAGCATCGCAATTATACTTATTGTCGCAACAGTAGTCGTTACCAAACAGATCCAGTACAGCAAAGACCGAGATCATGGTTTTGATGAGAATGGACTCCTTTACACAACCTTTGCTGGAGATATCGAAAAAAACTATCAAAGTATCAAAAATGAACTTCTAGCTAGCAATGCTGTTATATCCGTATCAAAAAACCTCTCACCGGTTACTGAGAATTACAGTAATGGTTGGGGGTGGACAGCTGAAGACCCTACCGATTCGGACAAACGTCTCAACTACGCCAGATACAGCACGGATGCTGATGGTGTAAAAAGTTTAGGCTGGACGTTACTACAAGGACGTGATATCGACATCAATAAATTCCCTACAGATAGCGCATCTATCCTATTGAATGAAGCTGCCGTAAAAAGCTTACATCTAAAAGAACCTATAGGGGCAGTCGTAGATGGTGACGAAAAAAAATGGACCGTAGTAGGAGTCATCAAGAATTTCATTAATGGCTCTCCATTCGGAGAAGATGTTCCGATGGTCATAATGGGGCCTCGGGCGTGGTTTGGCGTTATACATTATCGCTTGAACGACAAAAGAAGCACAGCAGAAAATTTAAAAGTGATAGAAGCTATTTTCAACAAATTCAATCCTGATTATCCTTTCGAGTATAATTTCGTAGACAAAGCCTACGAAAGGAAGTTTAAAGAAATTCAGACCGTCAGTACAATAGCCAGTACATTCGCAGGATTAATTATCTTCATTTCATGCCTCGGTCTCCTCGCTCTAATTGCATATATGATCGAAACACGAATGAAAGAGATTGCTGTTCGTAAGGTACTGGGAGCTTCTGTGCCACAGGTTATCTCCCTGCTCTCCTACAACTTTATTAAATTAGTACTATATGCTATAATGATAGCGTCGCCTATAGCTTGGTTAGTCATGGACAAATGGCTTCAGGATTACAGTTATCGTATTGAAATTAAGTGGTATTACTTTGCCTATGCGGGTTTGGCTGCTATTGTAATTTCTTTAGTCACAATTGGATTTCAAACCATTAAAGCTGCCCTTACCAATCCCGTTGACAGTTTAAGGAATGAATAATTGTTGAATATACAAAGAGATAGAAAAATTAAACCTTTCAAGATATGAACAAACTAATTAAAACAGTCATCTTATTTTTCATAGCAAATCTTGCTGTCGGGCAACAAATGTTAAGAAAAGAAACCTTTGATCTAAACAAAATAAAGGAACTAACCGTCAGTACCACTGGTGGACAAATAAAAGTTGACGGAACAAAATCAGGCTCTGCTTCTGTAGAGGTCTGGGTATCCCGCAATGGTATGCGCCTCGGTTCATCAGACAATCTAGAAGCCTTGCTTAAAGAAAATTTCGATATCAATATCGACCTCCAAGGCGGAAAACTTAATGCAACAGCTAAACGTAAAAATGGAAAAAGTGGCAACTCCCCAATTTCTGTTGCTTTTCATGTGACCGTACCCCAAAACGTAAACACCGATCTAAAGACTGCTGGCGGAAGTATAACCATAAGATCACTTCAGGGACTCCAAAATTTTCAAACCTCTGGAGGGAGCTTAAACCTGGCTTCGATATCAGGTAGTATCAACGGCCAAACCGCTGGCGGAAGTATCAATGTGACAGATTGTGACGGCAATGTAGTACTGAGCACATCTGGCGGTTCTATAAATCTAGACAAAGTATCAGGGAAAATCAAAGTCTCTACCAGTGGTGGCTCCATACAGGGGAAAAACATTGATGGCGCCATACAAGGTCATACCAGTGGCGGCAGCATCACGATGAATATGCATAGGGTATCTGACGAAATAGCCTTATCTACTTCGGGAGGGAGTGTGAGATTAAATGTTCCACAAGGAAAGTATGATATAGACTTAAAAGGATCCCGTGTTGAACTTCCTTCTTCTGGAAATTTTAGCGGTACATCCAAAAAGACATTTGCACAAGGAACCATTAATGGTGGTGGCATTAAAGTAAGTGCTAGTACCTCTGGTGGCTCTGTATCTCTCAATTTTAAATAGTTACCCATGTTAAAAAACCATCTGATAACAGCTTGGCGGAATATTACTAAAAGAAAGTCGCTTACTCTAACAAATACCTTAGGCCTATACGCTGCTTTGGTCTTTGTCTTACTAATAGGAGCTTATATTTGGCAGGTCTTTCAGGTTAATTCGACACTACGGAATAAAGACAGGCAGTATGCCCTACAAAGCAAGTATAATGAACCTGGATTGGGGATGGAGCTAACGACAATCGGCGCTCTTCCCAAAGCACTTAAAGAGGAGTATCCGAATTTAATCGCTAACTATTATCGTATAGATGGATTAACCTGTATTGTCGCATATGACGAAAAAATCCATGAAGAGTCGGCTTCCTTGGGTGACCCGACACTCTTGGACATGTATGGTTTCGAACTATATGAAGGCGATACCAAGACAGCCTTGCTATCGCCTTCTTCAGTAGTCATTACCGAAGCAACAGCCCTACGCTATTTTGGAACCAGAGACGCAACAGGCAAAACACTCCAAATAAAAAACTTTAACGGCGACATTCGACCATTTGCGGTAACTGGGGTACTGAAACCTACTACCCAAAATTCGGTTATGGAACTTATGCCAGCCATGCGGGCGACTATTTTCTTACCATTGGGCAGTCAGTCTTATTTTGGCCGGGATATGGACAACTGGAACAACCTTTGGATTGCAGGCTTCATTGAGCTCCAGGAGGGCGTCACTCCTTCTCAATTACAGCAACCTATCAAAGATTTACTGGCCCGACATGCCGACCCAAAGGTCGCAGCCAATCTAAGTCCGAACATTAAACCTCTAGACACCTATTATTTAGAAGACAATAACGGAGCTATGCGTCAGATGATACTGATACTAACACTAACCGCATCCTTTCTCCTGCTAATGGCTATCATCAATTTTATAAACTTTACTGTAGGGCAAAGTTTATCAAGATTAAAAGAGATTGGTGTTCGTAAAATAATGGGTAGCAATAGCCGGTTGCTTATGATGCAACTATTACTCGAATACATTATCATCGTGACGCTAGCGGGAATATTAGCAATCATCAGCTACCCTCTTTTTAAACCTTTTTTCGAATCCCTGTTGGGCAATTCACTACCCGAAATATCCGCATTTCCCCTATCTGTTCTTATTTATTTTATTATTCTGGTATTATTCATTGGCCTATTATCGGGTTTATACCCTGCGTACAAACTAGCGAACAACAGTGTCATACATGCCATTAAAAATCAACTAAAAAACACGACCTCAAAAAAGACGCTGAGACATGCTCTTTTGTTTGTACAGTTTGCTGTTGCTATTTTTGTTTTCATCTGCTCCCTCGTCATCTCCAAACAAGTCAACACCTTTATATCAGAAAAACTGGGATATAATAAAGAGCGTCTTCTTACGGTACAGGTCCCTAGAGACTGGTCGGATACCGGCCTGAATCGAATGGAAGGAATACGTGAGCAATTAAGCAGGCTACCTCAAATTGAAGCAGTGAGCCTTTCTTATGGTGTGCCCGGAGCATTTGGGGATGGTGTACAACAAGTAAAAAAACTGGGAGCCTCTTCTACAACAGATGCACTAATGATTACCGCAGATGGACACTTTGCCGACACCTATCAGATTCCGGTAATAGCAGGACAGTTTTTAGACCTCGATAAGAGCTATGAAAACAATAACATAAAAGTAGTTGTCAATCGGAAAACAGCCACTTCCCTAGGCTATCCCAATCCACAAGAAGCTATTGGACAACCCATTGCATTATTCAATGATAGACTCACGGCAGAAATAGCTGCTGTTACGGAGGATTTTTACGCCAATACAATGCATAGCCAATCGCCAGCTGTTGTTTGGTTTCCGACTAAAGTCAACAGTCAATACCGTTATCTTTCGATTCGACTAAAGGATGGAGAAATGGCCGATAAAATAAAAGCTCTTGAAAAGGAATGGAAGCACCTACTGCCAGATGCCCCATTTGAGTTTGAGTTTTTGGATGTCGCCATAGCGCGAATGTACC
>JAITLW010000100.1 GCA_031277715.1 Sphingobacterium sp.
GGCTGGGTAATTTTACAGATAACAACCTAGAATGGTTCAGTCAATATAAAATACGCTTCAAGAAGAGCCATATTGATTTTTATGCACACCGTATCAGCGAGCTCCCTACAGAAATCCAGGAACTAAAAACAGAGCTGGGCAACCGAAATGACCAAAAATTAAAACAGAAGATTGAGCAGAAAGAACAACAACTCGAGAGTTTTAAAAAGGAGTACGCCCATTATAACGCAGAGCAATTTGAAGCACTGGATGATCGGACTAAATCGCTACATAAACGAGCTTTCCAAACTAACGAAGCAGATCCCTATTATCATGAGGTAGAAACTATCGAATTTGAAGGACAACAGATGACCGTACCCAAAGGGGATGTACTGCACCAATTCAGATCAGATGTACAAAAGGACCAGCTGCCTACGGTATCCTGGCTTGTCGCACCTCAGCACTTTTCGGATCACCCTAGTGCGCCGATGTACGGAGCTTGGTATGTGTCCGAAATTCTACAGATTCTTACGGAGAACCCGGAAATCTGGAAAAAGACCATATTCATTCTGAACTACGATGAGAATGATGGCTACTTTGATCACATCCCTCCTTTTGTTGCCCCGAAACCGGAGGACCCCAGTACAGGAATAAGTAGTCCGGATCTCGACTATACGGCCGAATATGTGACAAAAGAACAAGAACTGGCTTATGGTATCGACCCTGCTTACGCGACAGAAGGTCCCGTTGGCTTAGGCTACCGTGTACCGCTAATTATCGCCTCCCCTTGGTCCCGTGGTGGCTGGGTCAATTCTGAGGTTTGTGATATTACATCGACTATCCAGTTTGTCGAACATTTTATCCAACACAAGTTTAAAATAAATGTGACGGAAGACAACATAAGCTCATGGCGCCGGGCTATTACAGGCGACCTGACTTCGGTATTCAGGCCTTTTGATAGCGAAGAGCAACAAATGCCTACCTTCATCGACCGCAATCAACAAATCTCTGAAATCAATAAAGCAAGGGACAAACCCATCCCCAACAATTTCAAAAAACTCAGCGAAAGAGATATTACTGCCATACGGCAACATCAAGACAAGACACAACTTCCAAAACAGGAAAAAGGAACAAAACCTTCCAGTGCTTTACCTTACGAGCTTTATATCCAAGAACAGTGTGAGGGGGAGCAGTTGACACTAAGCATGAACGCGGCTTCCACTTTATTTGGAGCGAAAGCTGCCGGAGCGGCCTTCAACGTGTACGCTTACGGGTATAAGGGCGACCGGGCAAACTGGGCATTTGCTACCTCCGCAGGTAACACGGTCACCTACAGCTGGTCGTTGAAAGATTTTAAACAGGACGCTTACCACTTGGCGCTCCACGGTCCTAATGGTTATTATAGAGAATACCGTGGCGACAAAACGTCCAGCATGGTTCAAATACAGCAAAGCTATGCCGTGGGTGCAGATGAGCTTATTCTATCCATAACGAACAACAGCCCACAGTCTATCACTTTTGAATTACACAACCACTACGAAAACAACAAAAATAAACCGGTGAAATTGGCTCCTTCAAAATCACAGATTGTAAGGATCAAAACGGAAAAGACAGGCCGATGGTATGATGTTGAGATCAACGCTACACATCTATCGATGAGGTATGGCAGGCGCTATGCTGGGAGAATAGAAAATGGCAAAGCCAGTATCACCGATCCCTTAATGTCGCTATAAGAAAAAAGAGCCTGTCCGTATTTAACGGTGCAGGCTCTTACACAATTTGAACAAAAATTACCCAGTTCCTATGGGTAGGTCGTTACTACTTTACTCACCTTCCAGTTATCTGCTCCTTGGCTCAAGGTCACATAATCCACGCGTGTAAAGTTTTTGAACTTCATGCTTACCTTAGCTACACAAGCTTTGCCGCATTCATCCAATATTTCGTAGCTCGTCTCACAATCATACTTCAGCCCTTTATTGGCTTTCAGGAATGCGGTGTACTCTCTTTTTCCGTAAGTTTTCTTGTCTATTGCATTCATATACTGAAAATCGTCAGCAAATAGATACTTGTGCAAATCTGGCGCGCCTAATGCGGTTACCTCCAGATAAGTCGCTATTATTTTAGTTGTATTCAAATCTTTCAGGGGATTTGCGTTAGCAAAAGAACTTAGGGATAGCATCATGATAAATGCTGTTGCGATTGTTGTGATTGTAGTTTTCATTGTTTTGTATTTTTAATTTTTTAGGGTACTATTACCTGTACGTTATGTCTAATTATGTGTTATTTTATCTTAATACAACCGCTCTTCTATATCGCCACAAACTTCCCTGATTGTTTTGTTACACCAAAGGTATGACGCCACGATCAAGCTATAAATGATGATTAGACCAGAACGTCTATTTTCTCGGTAAAACTGTCTTCCTTTTCGGTCAATTTTCCAGTATACCTTTTGCCGATAACCAACAGATAATCCCGACTAATTTGTCTTATGCCATTCGTTATCAAGTGCAGCACCAAAAACATAAACAACTGAAAATAGGGGCAATAGATAAAAAATACAATTTCCACACTGTACGATATTGAACATAGAACTGTCCAATATTGGTCAAACTACAGTTTGCTAATAGGGAGAGACATCCCCGCGAAAGTCTGAAAGTAAATCCAATATTAATTTAACGTCAAGTTTACTTGCTCCATTTGGGAATATAGAAAGACTTTTCTAATTTAGACCTTTGCAAACATAGCCTCATGTCCATAGCAAACACATTTTACAGACGCAACAGGTGGGAACTAACCTATTTATGTTTGAAATCATATGACAGAATCTATATTAATAGAGAACCTTAGAAGCGATAGCCAGGAAGGCTTTGTGGCAATCTACAATAGATTCTATACTCCCCTTTTGTACTTCATTACGAAATATGTTAAAAAACCGGAAGTTGCAGAAGAGATTTTGGCAGATGTCTTTGTTACAGTGTGGAATCGAAGAATGGACTTTCAAAGCATGGAGAATCTTCGAGCGTTCCTTTACATATCGGCAAAGAATGCTAGTCTAAATACACTACGCTCTCCAAACAAGGTGACTTACCTCGAATCTATTACTGCATTTGAACACCTGTTGATAGAGGATAAGGACACTTTTACCCAAATGACTTATGTGGAGCTTCTTCAATCTATTTTTGAGGAAGTAGAGCGCCTTCCTAACCGCCAGAAAGAAGTGTTTAAGCTAACGTACCTAGAGGACAGGACCGTAGAGGAGATTGCGCAGCAACTCGAAATGAGTCCTACTGCCGTCTATGCCAACAGATCCCGCGCTATCAGCTCCCTCCGCCTCGTTTTAAAATCAAAAAACGATATGGTACTCGTTGCATTTGCCATTCTTATCAGTTGCTAAAACAAGAATAAAACACCTCATAATCAAACAGATAAAACTTATTTAAAGTTTTAATGTAAGATTTCCCTGGTTACTGTGTTTTTATTGCAAGTCACTGTTATTAACATTCACGACATGCAAGACACCACATATCGCGTTGACCTTCTTAAGGAATATCTCAAGGGAACTATACATCCGGACAATCACTTAGAATTAAAAACACTATTTGAAGAATATCCTGACCTTTTTGACCTTGTACATAATTTAGAAGACCCAAGCGGTCTACAACAGGCTTTGCAAGAGTATAGGTATTTTCACGATCCAAAATCTGTTCAAAATAAGGAACAGACTCTCCAAAACATTCTCCAACGTATCGAAAAGAAACCGAAACAAGGTATCAGAATAGCTACCTATCGATCTTTACTTCGCTATACAGCGGCGGCATCCATACTCGCATTTCTTTCCCTTGGTATCTGGTATCTATTGAGCCGTCCCAATCCAAACACCGACCTACAGGCTTTTAAAGAAGCAGAAAAACTGAGCCCGGGAGGCAATAGAGCAACCTTATTAGCAGCAGATGGATCTATCATCGAACTTAACGAATCACATAGCGGTATTGTCATTGGGGATCAAATCACCTATAATGATGGTTCTTTATTACTTAAAGACACGCAGGAGGAGCTAGCACTATTAACATTATCTACCCCAAAGGGCGGACAGTACCATGTCACTTTACCTGATGGCAGCAAGGTATGGCTCAATGCCGATAGCCGCCTGAAATACCCGAATAGATTTACGGGGTTGCTCCGGGAAGTTGAACTAGACGGAGAGGCTTATTTTGAAGTCACTTCTAATGCCAAGCAGCCTTTCGTTGTCAAAACGCCTAGCGAACAGGTCGAAGTATTGGGCACCCACTTTAATGTTAATTCGTATCGGGATGAAGAAGCTTCCAAAGTTGCACTCTTGGAAGGTAAGGTACATGTTGTCGCGGATAATAGACAGTCTAGCACGCTTAGCCCGGGACAGCAAACGTTCTTTAGCAATAACCAAATGAAAACCCAGAACATCAATGCAGAAGAAAGTATCGCCTGGAAGAACGGAGAGTTTACCTTCAATAATGAATCTTTAGGAGCCGCCATGCGACAGGTCGCAAGATGGTATGATATCGAAATCGAAGTGGATCCCTCCTTAAAACAACTTGCTCTCTGGGGCTCTGTATCTCGACTAGACAATTTTGACAAAGTATTAAAAATAATAAAAATGACGGATGACAACATTAAAATCAAGATCGAAGGGAGGAGGGTTAAGATCATGAAATAATTCGTGACAAAAAGTAAAAAGATTTGATCTGCGTATTTCAAAAGATACCGGAGAAGGTGGCACTTCCCCGGTCTAGGGCTCAGTATCAAATAAAATCCATGTAATCGTTTATTAAAAAACTAAACCAATCAAAAGTAATGAAAAATAAGCTTTGTAAACACCTCATTATTATGAAAATGATCGTTGTGCTACTTTTGATCACCGTTGGCCAAATCCAGGCAGAGGGCCTCGCTCAGACGGTGAGCATCAGAAAGAAAAACAGCCCCATCACCGATATCTTTCGGGAGATCAAAAAACAAACTGGCTATACCATATTGAGCAAGTCGGAGGTCGTCAAAAACACGCCTCCCGTCGATGTGAATTTCGACAATATGGAATTGAATAGAGCCTTAAATACACTCTTAAAGCCACTATCGCTAACCTATGTCATTGATGGCAAATCCATTGTGGTCAAGACGGCTTCAACAGAAACGGCAAACTCACACAAACAAACTACCTCATTATCTGATGCCGTATCTGTACAGAATGATATCCGAGGCCTAGTCACTGACCATCAAGGAAAAGCGCTATCAGGAGTCCTTGTAGCAATTAAGGGCAAGAAAACATCGACTGCAACAGATGACAACGGTAATTATCACATCGCTGCAGAACGTGGATCCACATTGACATTCAGCATTTTGGGCTATGAAAAAAAAGAGTTGGAGGTTAACTCTTCTACCATCAATGTCAGTCTACAATTTGTAGAATCTGATTTGGAAGAGGTTATCGTCACTGGCTACGGTACCTTTAAAAAATCAGACTATACTGGTTCCGCCTCTACGATCAAAACCGACAGAATGAAGGATATTCCCGCTGTAGATTTTTCGACTATGCTACAGGGAAATGCACCGGGTGTACAGGTCAATTCACTATCGGGCCAACCTGGCGGATCGACCAGTATTCGCATCCGTGGCATGGGATCTGTCAATGCGTCCAATAGTCCGCTTTATGTAATCGATGGGGTACCCGTCATGTCGGGCAATATAGCTTCCAGCAGCTCTAACAATGCTGGTTTTGATGTCATGTCGACATTGAACAACTCCGACATCGAACAGATCACCGTTATCAAAGATGCTGCGGCCGCTTCGCTATATGGCTCTCGTGCTGCTGGTGGAGTGATCTTGATCACTACCAAATCGGGAAAAGCCGGTAAACCGGTATTTTCAATCCGAGGAGACTATGGTGTATCCAGTCAAGCTACTGATTTTAGAGAGGTAATGAGCGGACCTGAACGTCGAGCGATGCTATTAGAAGGACTTCGTAATAAGGCACGTTATACCGATAAACTGACCGATGAGGCCAAAATCGAAGAATATGCACAAGCCAATATTGACAAATATGCACCAGAGCCCTGGAGCGGATGGGCAGATTGGAAAAAAGAACTGTTCCGCAATCAGGCACCTTTCAAAAATGTAGATTTTTCTGCTTCCGGCGGGGATAGTAAACTATCTTACTATAACTCTTTGTCCTACATGAACCAAACAGGCCTCTCTTACCAATCTGACTTTGAAAGATTCTCGGGCCGTCTGAATGTGAAGTACAAGATGACCGACAAAATGGAAGTCGGCGCCAACATTCTCTATTCTAACGTTGCTCAGGATGTCAATGCCGAAGGCGGTACCTACACTTCACCTATATACGCCTCCAGACACAAAATAACAGGATCAGAGCCCGTATACAACAAAGACGGTTCTTTCTTTACGGATTTCTTCTCTAATGGGCCACGTAATCCTGTAGCGGCCTCTATGTATAACTTTAGAACAGAGAAGGCCAACCGTTCTTTCAACACTATTTTTGCGAACTACAAGTTTATTGATGGATTGGTATTTAATACCACCTTCAGTCTCGACAACACTACAACCAAATACAACTCCTGGTCCGACCCCCGGTCTTCTGACGGTGAAAAACAGAATGGTGCATTAAGTTCTAGTTTCAAACAGTACAATCAGATCGTCTGGAAGAATAGTCTTACCTACACGAAGACTTTTGCCGAGAAGCACAACCTTGACATTTTAGGAGGCTATGAGGTCAATAAATACACCAGCGAAGATCTGGATGGTTCCAAAGAGAACTTCCCTTCGGTAGATAAAATTGTTATCTCCAACGGATCCGTCCTTAAAGACCTATCTGGTTCTATTAATGAATGGCGTTTACTATCCTACTTATCCCGTGCCAATTACAATTACGACAACAAGTACTTCGTAGGAGCCAGTATACGTGCAGACGGTAGCTCCCGTTTACACCGTAGTAGCCGCTGGGGTAACTTTTGGTCCTTATCAGGTGCCTGGAGACTAAGTAATGAAGACTTTATGCAATCCTTACAACCTATTGTCTCGGATGCCAAACTCCGTGTATCTTATGGTACCAATGGGACACTCCCTTCTAGTCTCTTCACCTATATGGACTTGACAGGTTTTGGTTATCCATATGGCGGAAATCCCGGCATACTTGAAACCCAGATCGGCAACCCTAACTTGAAATGGGAAAAGCAGAACAATTTAAATATCGGGATGGACCTGCGCTTGCTAAACCGCATTGACCTTACCGTCGAATGGTATAACAGACAATCATCGGATCTACTAAACGCCATGCCTACGTCTTATACCACCGGTTTTTCATCCTACCTGACCAATATCGGAACGATGCGCAATACAGGGATAGAAGTAGATATCAGTGCAGATATTTTACGTGACAAAGCCTTAAACTGGACAACCTCTTTCAATATTGGTATGAACAAGAATAAGACCATCGCCCTTGCTGATGGCAGCACCGAACTCCGCAACGGTACATTGATACACCGCGTAGGACAACCGTGGTACAGTTACTACCTAGTAGAATTTGCAGGGATCAACAAAGAAACTGGCGTACCACAATACTATATCAACGACCCGAGCAATCTAGATTCGAGAGAGATTACCGAAGACGCTACCAAAGCAAACCGTATCGCCTACAAAAGCGTAGATCCTAAATTGACAGGCGGTTTTACCAATACATTCCGTTACAAATTCATGGATCTAAACTTTACCTGGACTTATACCTTAGGTGGATACTCGTACGACTCTGGCGCTAGCAAAACAGAGCTTGCGGGCAAAACAGGTTATGACAATATTCCTAAATATTACGAAAGACGCTGGCAGAAACCTGGCGATGAGACCGATATCGAGATGTTTATGGTGGGTAATTCGTACGACATGAGCAGTGTCGCCAACACCCGTAGAGTACACTCGACAGACCATATCCGTCTGAAGAACCTCACTTTTGGCGTAGCCGTTCCACAGGATTTTGCTCGCCGTCTTAAAGTCAGCAACATACGCGCTTATTGCTCTGGTGTCAATCTATTGACATTTGCTGCATACAAAAACTATGACCCAGAAATACCTAACGGCGGTAGTGTATACTTTGAGTCTCCGAAGTTAAAGACAGTGACATTTGGATTGGATATTAAATTCTAACAACAAGATTATTCAGACATGAGAAATATATTATCAATCATATTTATTGCTAGTCTATTATTCACAGGATGTGGCAATAATTGGCTCGAAGAAGCTCAGCCTAGTACCTCTACCGAGAGTGGTGATGCTATAAAATCTGCCCGTGAAGCGCAATATGCACTGAACGGGGCATATGATTTACTGCGTAATTATGAATACTATGGTGCACGCATGACTTATTATGGTGATGTGACGGGTGAGGATCTACAGTCCAATGGGGATACCAAACGCGTGGCCAAGTATTATCTCTTCGATTTCAATAAAGACAATACACCATCCTCACTTTGGGCATATCCGTACCGTGTACTAAGCAATATAAACGGGATCTTAGCTTTCGTTAATAACCTTCCTTCGGAAAGCCTCAGCGACGAGCTAAAAGACATCAAAGGACAAGCCTTAGCGTTACGTGCGCTAGCACATTTTGATTTAGTTAAGGTTTTTGGTGCCCCCTTCAGCAAAGACAATGGCGCATCATTAGGCGTGCCTATTGAAATAGAGAAACACAACTCGAGCAGTAAACCTTCCCGCAATACAGTCAAACAGGTCTACGATCAAGTCATAACGGACCTGGAGGATGCCAGCAAGCTACTCAGTACTGCACGTAATAATGGTAAGATAAACCGCTTTGCGGCCCAGCAACTGCTATCGCGCGCTTATCTCTATGTCGGTCAGGACCAAAAGGCATTCGACACATCCTCACAGATGATTGTTGAAGCACAAAAAGCAGCATCTTCCAGCAAGGCGCAGTACCTATTATGGACCAATGCGGAGTACAGCAGTGTGTGGTCTAAAGATTTCACCAATGAGATCCTGTTCCAGATATCAGTAGTCAAAACCGAAAGTGGTCCGGGTAAAGAGGGAATAGGTTATTTATTATGGCGCCAAGGATATAATGACATCATATTATCTGGTGATTACATGAACCTGCTGAAAGCCGACCCTAACGATGTACGTCATCAGATTATCACCAAATACACCAGCAAACAGGTGGATTACTATTACCTCAATAAGTATCCTGGTAACCCAGCCGAAGGCGAAACGCCACAGGAGGCTGACATTCCTGTCCTACGTCTTTCAGAAGCCTATCTTATCGCTGCAGAAGCTGCTGTCAAGATTGGAGACAACACTAATGCGTTGAAATACCTTAATGCTATTGTAACCCGCGCCAATCCGGCCAAATCGGTATCAGGGACCGTCACTTTAGAACGCGTTCTAGAAGAGCGCCGCAGAGAGCTTGTTGGCGAGGGACACCGCTTATTTGATGCTACGCGCAATAACAAGCGTATCGAGCGCAAGGCTGCATCCCACAATTCGCCACTACTCCGAGCGGAGACAAAGTCTTTTGACCGCACTTATTTTAAAACCGTAATGGCCATCCCTCGTAGAGAAATTGATGCCAATACAAACATAGAACAGAATGATGGTTATTAAACAAACTATCCTTGATTATATCTGCTATAATAATAGCAGATATAATCTATGGATAGCATTTTGGGCGATAATATTAAGCATTGGAAGCGTCTCTGCACAACAGAACGCTTCCCTTTCGCAACATGATGGCCCCTATGTCCTATATCAATCCGGACAGCGTAACCTGATTCGCGTTTACAATGGGCAATTAGAAGTCCAGCAAAACAGCACTCCGACATTTGAAGTCATTTCCGAGAATGGAGAACATCGATTCCAAGTCGCATTGCACGCTATAGAGACTCCTAAAGCAACGTACAGTAGTAACAATGAGATTCTAGTACTGTCCGACCCTCACGGAGACTTTGACTCTTTTCATGCTATCCTGAAAGCACATCGTGTCATTGGTGAAAAATACCAATGGACTTTTGGCAAAAAGCATCTGGTAGTGATTGGCGATATCTTTGACCGTGGAGATGATGTACTTCCCCTATTTTGGTTACTTTATAAATTAGAGGCCGAGGCCTCACAAGCGGGAGGCGCCGTTCATTTCCTATTGGGCAACCACGAGGAAATGATCTTACGTGGCAACCTCAAATACGCCAAAGAGAAGTACAAAGTCCTAGCCAACCAACTGGATCGGGATTACCAATCCCTTTGGGGACCAGATTCCGAACTGGGCCGGTGGCTACTCAGTCGCAATACCATAGAAAAAATTGGGAAACACCTGTTTGTCCATGCTGGTCTGAGTGCAGATATTATTGGAGACACCTGGTCTATGACTGCCATCAATGACTCTACACGGGCCCATGTGTACCAACCCAAAGAGGAACGTGAAAAATCTCCAGCCGCCAAATTCTTATTTGGCAGTAACGGTCCACTCTGGTACCGGGGCATGGTCCGAACAGATGAAAAGTATAATCCTTTATCTGCAACTGACCTCCAGCGGATTATGCAACAGTACGATGTAAAATACCTATTTGTGGGACACACCATCTTTCCAGAGGTCAGCTCTTTTTATGAAGGCAAAGTTTATGGTGTCAACGTGAGTAACAAATCCAACCGGGACAAAGGTCATAGTCGCGGTC
>JAITLW010000135.1 GCA_031277715.1 Sphingobacterium sp.
TAAGGATATTGATTTTCAAACGGGTCAGAATGAAACTGAACGCCGTGAATAAAACAAAACTTCCAGCAATAAGTAGTAATTCATGGGTGTTGATCCATTCTTTTACCGATTTGTCAATGAAAGTAACTGTTTTTAAACCTTTGATAATGATAAAATAGCTAATCGCCGCAAGTGCTATACCTCCAAAGAATACCCCAAAGGATTTCATCTTTTTCTCAAATTGGAAAGTAAAGATCAAGCGGGATACGTATTGTACGGCCATACCGACGGTAAAGGATAGAATCACGGATAGGAGTATACTTACTACAATCTCTGAAGCTTTTTCGGTATTGATGTATTGTGGTAGAGAAGACCAGTCTCCTGTTGTTGTGGCAATTTTATATAGACCTAAACAGACTGCACCTCCTAAGAGCTCAAATACGATGGATACGGTAGTGGAAGTTGGTAGACCGAAGTAGTTGAAGATATCCAGTAGAATAATGTCGGTGATCATTACCGCGAGGAATATAATCAGCACATCATTGAAACTAAACATACTGGGGATGTAGATTCCACTTCGCGCAATCTCCATCATACCACTGGAAAAAACGGCTCCGCACAATATCCCCGCACTTGCCAGGATCATGATCAAGCGAAAAGGAATTGCTTTAGATCCGATGGCCGAGTTTAAGAAGTTAACAGCGTCATTACTTACACCGACCATCAGGTCGATCACACCTAAGGTGATAAGGGTGACGATGACTAAATATAAATAATTGTCCATAGTTTTATTTTTGCAAAACTATGAACAAAAAATGAAGTATATATTAAGTTAATGTTAAGAGTTGCTTTTTTTGTTATTTGTTTATTTAAAGCAATTTAACCAGTTTTTTGCCATAAGATCTGCTCCAGCAGCCGAAGTATGCACCCCATCGGTTGTCCAATAGTCTCCAGGAGCACGTTTACAGGCAGTATCGAAGATGTTTTGATAAGGAAGAAATACTGCTTTATACTCTTTTGCAATATCAGATGCGACTTCTTGATAGTGTGCGAATTCAGGAAACCAGCTGTCGTCGACATGCTTTACGTTTTTAACGGCAAAGGGTTCGGCGATAATTAATCGAAGTTGCGGAAAGCGCTCTAGCGTTGTATCCAGTAGTTTTTGGTACTGTTCTTTATAGAGTTGAGCTGTACCGGAGTATTTTCCACTTCTTTTGTGCCAATAATCATTTACTCCAACCAGAATACTTAATACGGACGGAGCGAGGTCGATGCAATCGGCTTGCCAACGGTCTTGTAGTTGAGGGACTTTATGCCCACTGATACCTCTATTGTATATTTTAAGGTTCTTTTCGGCATATTTGTTCAGCATGGCGCTCGCCGCAAGCATGGCATAACCTCTGCCTAATGCTTGAATGTCATTGGGCAAGAGGTTGTCTTTGGCTCTGCCATTGTCTGTAATGGAGTCGCCTTGAAATAAGATAATGTCATTTTGCTTGATCTCCAATTTATTCTTGGTGACGAGCGGTGCGGCTTTTGAGACTTGATTTGCCAGTACGGTAGCTCCTAATGCCAGTACCGAACTTTTGATAAATGTTCTTCTGTTGTTCATGTATAATAGGTTTAGTATTCTAAAACTACAAAAAATAGAGCAACTTTTCCGAATGTTCCATCAAATTCATGGGCTACTACCGGAAATCAGTCATTAGCAATATTTGTCCAGCGCAGTCCTAATGACTTGGCAAGCTTCCAGAATCTCGGCCGTCGAAATGGTCAATGGAGGAGCTATCCGCAATGCTGTTTCACAATGAAGGTACCAGTCGATCATGACACCGTTTTCAGCACAGTATTTACTGACATTGTAGACCTGATCAAAGTTATCAACCTGTAGACACATCATAAGGCCAAGGCCGCGGATTTCCTTAACCTGCGGATGGTTCAGTTCTTTTCGGAATAGGGCCGCTTTTTCGGCGACTCCTTCGATTAGTTTTTCTTCTAAGATAGTCTCTAGGGATGCTAAGGCCGCAGCACAGCTTACGGGATGGCCTCCAAAAGTAGTGATATGACCGAGCATAGGATTGGCTTTGATGACATCCATTATTTCTTTAGAAGCGACAAATGCACCTAACGGCATGCCACCGCCTATACCTTTGGCAAGCATCAATATATCAGGGATGATGCCGAAATGCTCGAAAGCAAATAGTGAACCTGTGCGTCCAAAGCCTGTTTGTATTTCGTCAAAGATCAATAAGGTTCCTGTATCTGTACATTTTTGGCGTAAGGCCTGCATGTAAGCTACATCAGGAACACGTACGCCTGCTTCACCTTGTATGGCTTCGACAATTACGGCTGCTGTAGCTGTTGTGATATGAGATAGATCATCGTGATCATTGAACGTAATGAAATCAATCTCGGGCAATAATGGAGCGTATGCTTCCTGATAGGTGGGATTGCCAATCAAGCTTAACGCACCCTGGGTACTACCGTGGTAGGCTTTTTCTGCGGCAATGATCTGCCTACGGCCTGTAAATTTTTTAGCGACCTTCATAGATCCTTCTACTGCTTCGGCCCCCGAATTGGTCAGGTAGACGGACTGAAAGAAAGGAGGAAGCTGTTCTAGTAGTTTGGTCGCAAATTGAACCTGTGGTGCCTGTACAAACTCGCCGTATACTGTCACGTGCATGTATTTGTCCAATTGCTCTTTGATGGCAGCGATAACCCTAGGATGGCGGTGCCCAATATTGCTTACGTTAAATCCTGAAACCAGGTCTAGGTATTTTTGCCCTTGTGGGCCGTATAGATAAGAGCCTTCAGCTCTTTCGACTTCTATCAAACGGGGACTTTCTGATGTTTGAGCCGTATTTTTTAAGAATAACTCTCTATTACTGATCATACACGAAATTAAAAAGTAAAAACTAAAAAGTAAAAAAATTGTGGTAAGAAACTCGAAGCTTAATAAAGCGATAAGACAAAGGGAACAATAAAAACAGAAGCCACTCTTGTGAGAAGTGGCTTCTGGGGTACTTTTATTACTTATGGTATTACTCGGCAGTAATCAAAAAGTAGTTCTTTTTACCTTTCTGGACTACCAGGTATTTGCCATTTATTAACTGTTCTGCGGTTATCGTTTGTTCGATATCGCTAAGCTTTTCCTTATTTAAGGATACACCACCACCAGTCAACATCTTTTTGGCCTCGCCTTTGGAAGCGAATACCGAAGCTTTAACTGCTAGAAGATCTAAAATATTAACTCCTTCTGCAAGTTCAGCTTTGCTAATGGTGAATTGTGGTACTCCATCGAATACATCTAATACAGCATCATGGTCTAGATTGGCTAAAAATTCTAATGAACCATTGCCAAATAAGAAGTCCGAAGTTTTTACTGCTGTCTCGTAAGCCTCAAGAGAGTGCGTACGGATTGTAATATCTTTTGCTAAAGCTTTCTGTACAGTACGTAGGTGTGGAGCAGCATCATGCTCTGCAATGATAGCATCCAATTCTTCCTTACCTTTAAGGGTAAAGATCTTGATCCAGCTTTTTGCATCGTCGTCTGTCGCATTCAACCAGAACTGATAATATTTGAACGGTGACGTTTTCTTCGGATCTAACCATACTGCTCCGGATTCCGTTTTACCAAACTTCTGTCCATCTGCTTTTTTGATCAACTGTGTGGTTACAGCAAATGCGGTTCCTTGGTCTTGACGTCTGATCATTTCTGATCCTGTGACGATATTGCCCCATTGATCCGAACCGCCCATTTGTACTTTGCAGTTGTGGTGTTTCCAAAGATAATAGAAGTCATATCCTTGAATCAATTGATAAGTAAACTCTGTAAATGATAGACCGTTATCACCTTCTAAGCGTTTCTTTACCGAATCTTTGGACATCATGTAGTTGACCGTAATCAACTTACCCACATCACGGATGAAATCCAAGAAATTGAAATCTTTGAACCAATCGTAGTTGTTTACCATTTTAGCGTCGTTGTCGCCGTCGCCAAAATTTAAAAATTTTGATAACTGATTCTTTAGGGAAGCAACATTGTGGTTTAATGTAGCTTCATCTAATAGATTTCGTTCTGCCGACTTGAAAGAAGGGTCTCCAATCATCCCGGTAGCACCACCAACTAGGGCTACAGGTTTATGGCCAGCATTCTGAAAATGGATTAATGTCATGATCTGCGTCAAATGACCGACATGTAAAGAATCGCCAGTCGGGTCAAAACCGATATACCCAGATACTTTCTCTTTGTTAAGTAAGTCTTCGGTACCGGGCATGATATCTTGAAGCATGCCTCTCCAACGTAATTCTTCTACAAAATTCATATGTATTTAAATTTTTTATTATAAGATTGCAAAGATAAGATATTAAGCTGTATATTACGATAATTTAAGAGATACTCCTGTTGTGAATTTTTTATCGCACTACTATTTTGAGCGTTATGCTGTGGAGCCCGAGCAGGTTTTAGGAGGACTTTTGCCAGATCTTCTGAAAAATGTCGATAAGAAATATGCTTTTCAAATCCATAAGTATGATGATGTTTTAAGGAGTACTCCTAAGTCACAGGCTATAACGGAGGGCTGGTTGCGTCATGTGGAGATCGATCGCTTATTCCATAACTCGGATTTTTTTTATAAGCATACACATCAATTGCGGCTCGCTATTGAAGGTGATATCACAGATTTGCCAGTTAGAGCCTCGTTTCTGGCGCATATTGGACTCGAGTTGTTATTGGATCATGAGCTGATCGTGCATGAACTACTGAATGTGGGGAGACTCTATGAGCACCTGGCTCAGGTAGATAGAAAGGCGCTAACAACCTACCTCCAAAATTTGGGAGGCATTGATATAGACCGTTTTTTTATTTTTTATGACCGATTTGTCAGTTCCAGGTATATCTTTGATTATGCCAAGATAGAGAACCTGCCGCACGCGCTGTTTAACATATGTAAGCGGGTATGGAATTTTGAAGCTACTAAGACGCATATCCAAGTACTGGGGGATAGGCTCGACGAATATAAACAGACACAGTTGCAGGACTTTTTTGAAATCTATAGCGACTTAAGTCAAAAGCTAGAATGAGGTACGGTACAGTGAGCCACTGCTTTTAGCTTATTTAAACTTTAAAATATGATGTATCCTTTTGGAGTGAATAAACATAACTTGGATATTCCCGGTCGATAAGCCGATGCAAGGAGCTCGTCGAAGACAATAGGAACTAGTTCATGACCATTTTAAATCAAATTATATACATATGAAATATCCATGTAGTACAGACTGTACAAATGCGGAGAAACATAGTTTGGGTCCGCCAGCTGGCGGATGTACAATTAAAAATTAAATTATATACATATGAAAAATCAACTTTTCAGAAAGAAAAGTGTTGACCAGATACTAATCGATTCTCAGACCCACGGCTCCGGTCTAGCAAAAATTTTGGGTGTTCGGGATTTAGTCTCTCTAGGTATTGCAGCGATAGTAGGTGCTGGTATTTTTAGTACCATTGGACTGGCAGCTTATAATGGTGGTCCTGCGGTATCTCTTTTATTTGTCTTTGTTGCTTTTGCCTGTGTGTTTACTGCGCTGTCCTATGCCCAGTTTGCGAGTACAGTTCCAGTTTCAGGTTCGGCATACACCTATGCTTATGTCGCTTTTGGAGAGTTGTTCGCTTGGATCATTGGTTGGGCATTGGTGTTGGAGTATGCAGTGTCGAATATGGTCGTTGCCATTTCTTGGTCACAGTATTTTGTTTCGATGTGTGAAGGCTTCGGTATCTATATCCCCAAATGGTTGACTATGGCGCCCGGATATGCATTCGAAGCGCACGAAAAGATGCTGCTCGTTGGTGCAGATAAACTGTCTGGAATAGATAAAATTGCACTTGAAGCTTATAACACTGCTCCAAAGATTGGTGATCTGCCGATTGTTTTTGATTTGCCAGCGGGTTTAATTACCGTATTGGTGACCTGGCTGGTTTACATTGGGATAAAAGAATCGCAACGCGCCAGTAATATTATGGTCATGATTAAGATAGGGATAATCATAGCGGTCATCATAGGTGGAGCATTTTTTATCAAACCGGAGAACTGGACACCATTCGCTCCGAATGGAATGGGAGGGGTTTTGAGTGGTATAGCTGCAGTGTTCTTTGCGTTTATCGGTTTTGATTCGATATCTACTACGGCCGAGGAGTGTAAAGATCCACAACGGGATCTACCAAAAGCAATGATCTACTGTTTGATTATATGTGCAGTGCTGTATGTACTGATTACATTGGTATTGACAGGGATGGTCAATTATACGGATTTAAATGTAAAAGATCCTTTGGCGTATGTGTTTCAATATGTAGGATTTGATCATATGGCAGGGATAATCTCTGTTACTTCGGTAATCGCGATTACGAGTGCCTTGCTTGTTTTCCAATTGGCACAGCCTAGGATATGGATGACGATGAGTAGAGATGGTTTATTGTGGAAGAAGTTTGCTACCATCCATCCTAAATATAAGACACCTTCTTTTGCAACCTTGGTAACAGGTGTTGTTGTCGCAGTACCAGCGCTGTTTTTTAAAATGGATTTCTTTGTAGACCTTACTTCTGTAGGGACATTCTTCGCATTTATCTTAGTGTGTGGCGGGGTGTTGTATATGGATAAAACAGGGCTGTCGAAGAAATCAAAATTTAAGGTTCCTTATATCAATGGTAAGTACCTTGTCGGTATTGGACTTATTGTTACTGCTGTACTGATGTTTGTTTATGGAAAGGAGAGTCTTCAGGAATGGCAGACACTAGGGACAAAAGATGTAATCATACACAAGTCGCTGGTAGTGGTGTTTTGGGGAGCTTGGCTGGTATTAAGTGTGATGAGTTTTAAGCATAATTTCTCGTTGCTACCGGTAACGGGGATTCTTGTTAACCTGTACTTGATGAGTGAGCTGGGCGCTAGCAATTGGATTATTTTCATCATTTGGTTGGCTATTGGTCTCTTGATTTATTTCATGTACGGATACAAGCACTCTAAGTTGAATAAGGACGCTCAGTCAGAAGCATAAAAAAAGAAAGCCGTAAAATTGTGAAGTAAATAAGTCCTTCACAATTTTACGGCTTTACACTTTAACTCTTGTTTGTTATTTCAACCTTCTCAATTTAATGTTTTCGGTGTTCGGAATGTTTAGAGGAACCCGCTCCAAGGTAACGAAACTACTATCTAATCCAAATCCTTTTTCTTCACTTAAACTGAAGTGTTTTAATATCTTGTAGATTTCCATAATGATGCGGTCGCCCCAGCTTAGATCGCCGGTTCTAGAGAATACTTTCTCAAGAACAACAAAGTTGAAGTCTCCCGTTATTTTATGTTCTTTTAAGGTGTCGTATTGACTCGTAATATCGACTTCACCTTTATTGACCATATCCTCAACTACTTTACGGAATAACAAGCTTATTCTTTGTTCTTCTCTAAATCCGAGTTTGAAATCAATACGGATTAATTTCCCTGGAATAAGCTGTTTGACGGTATAGTCCCGGGCATGTGGGGTATCCATAACATCGACATGTACCAGCCAGTACACATCCGCCCGTTTTGGTTTCTTGTTAATGAGTGAGTAAATAATCTTTGTTTCTATCTCTTCGATATTATTGGCACTGGTCAAGTAGACCAGTTGTGATGCGAAGGTAGGCACTGATTTATCTTCACTGAGTTTTGATATAATAGGGAAGTACTTTTTGATATCATCAAAGCGTACGTATCTATTTTTTATTTTCCGCGCATTGTACCACGCAAACATCACCGTGAATATACTGAATGCCAGGATCAGGGTCAACCAGCCGCCGTGCGCAATCTTAACCCCATTGCCCATTAGGAAGCCAATCTCGATGGTGAAATAGACAACGGCAAAAAGGATTATCCATATTTTATTAACCCGCTTGCGAGCCATAAAGAATATCACGAGTATAGTTGTAGAGAGGAAGGTAAGATTGATCGCCAACCCATACGCTGCTTCCATATTGCTGGATTTTTGGAATATAGCGATTACAAGCATACATCCTAGGAATAGGATAAGGTTAATGGAGGGAACATATAGCTGTCCTTTTTGATCACTAGGGTATCTAATCGTCACTTTAGGCCATATGTTAAGGCGTACGGCTTCCGAGATCAACGTATAGGATCCGGAGATCATCGCCTGACTGGCAATAACAGCGGCTATAGTAGCGATGGTAATACCATACATCAAAAACCAATCGGGCATAATAGAGTAAAAAGGATTCCGTTCACCTAAAACCGATCCTTCATGCATGATAAGCCAAGCGCCTTGTCCAAAATAGTTGAGGATTAAGGTGAGTTTTACAAAAATCCAACTGACGCGGATATTCGACTTACCACAGTGTCCCATATCGGAATATAAAGCCTCGGCCCCAGTCGTACAAAGGAAAATAGCTCCTAAAATGAAGAGTGCATCGGGATAATTAATGATGGTTTCGAGTGCGTAATAGGGGTTTAATGCTTTGATAACCTCTGGAGCGTAATGAATATAGGAAAGTCCTAATATTCCTATGGTGCTGAACCAGACCAGCATAAGGGGACCAAAAACCCGACCGACGATGGAGGTTCCGAAACGCTGGATAAGGAATAGCAGTGAAATGATCAAAACAACCACTGGTACTGTTGGAAAGGAAGGGTTGTGGATGGCTAATCCCTCAATAGCGGTAGATATGGTGATGGCAGGGGTAATCATACCATCGGCCAATAGGGTAGACGCTCCTATAATAGCAGGTATGATCAACCATTTTGCTTTCCGGCGGACTAGGGAGTATAGGGAGAGTATCCCTCCTTCACCTTTATTGTCGGCATTTAAGGTGATTAATACATACTTGATCGTTGTCTGCAAAGTCAATGTCCAAAAAACACAGGAAATACTTCCTATGACTAGGTTTTTGTCGATAGTTCCTTGGTTGAAAATTGCTTTGAATACGTAAAGGGGAGAAGTTCCGATATCTCCAAATATAATTCCTAAGGAGATAAGTAATCCGCCCATACTAAGGCGGTTAAGTGTGTGTTTATGGTCTGAGCCCATAGGTGTTCTTACTGTGTTACTATTAAAATATGGTGCCAATATAGAGCAAAATACTGAGGTAACGAATTTTCTTGTTAAAAATTGTTAAAAGCCTGAAAAAAAAATAAAAATGATACCTATCTAGTCCTAAAAAAACTAACTTTGTATTAGGAAGTATGGGGCAGATTATTTAGATTTGATTAAACCATTTCCAATTGCTTGTTGTCTAAATTGAATAATGAAAGTAAATATCCGTAAATACGCAAAAATAATATGTACAGGACTGCTGTTATCAGCAACTGTATATGCTACCCATGCCCATGGGAAGAGCGTAGGATATGCAACAAGTTATCAGCTGTTTGGTTCCGAATCTAAGGATCAGGGTACAGACAAAATGATTACCAATGTAAAAGTGATGTATAATCCTGTGGCATCGCAAATCACGACTTCTTTCAAATTGACAAAACAGAATAACGTATCCATTAAATTAATGGACGCCTTAGGTAATGAGGTGCTGAATTTGTCTAACTCTCCTCTTGATGCAGGTACTCATAACCTTTCGTTTGAAACAGAAGGTAAGGTGTCCGCAGGTTTTTATTTTGTAAGGGTCAGTTCTGGTACAGAGACTGTCGTCAAACGGATTTCTATTCGTTAGTAGTTAATCCTCCACGCTAAATTTATTCTAATAAAATTTTCTAGATTGCGCTTATAACGTTAATAGCGATTTTTTTCGTTTTTTACTGTTTAAGGTCAGTGTCCGTTTTTTATAGTTGATTATCCCGCCATAGTTTACTAAAATATCTCCCCCCAAGACACCAATGATGGAAGGTAGGTTCATTTGTGTATAGGCATAGTTGATCGTTGATAAGTCCAGGACAGCAACCTCAATAGAACGGCAAACCCAATCCCGGATCTGAAAATCCGAGAGTTGCATGGTAGCACTTTTCATCTCGTTAGTACCGAGACCTGTAGATAACAGTTCGGATGTTATGAATGCTGTTTCTGTGATTCCGGCCTGGATTAGTGTGTTTTTATCAAAGACTGTTTTGCTGGCGCCTGTGTCTACAACCATTTTGTGAGCTGTACCAAATACAGTTACGTCGACAATAATATGAAAGCCTTCTTCCTCTAATTGGAGAAGTTGCAAGGGAATTGTGTGCATGTATGTGTTTTCAGTCAGCAACGCTATGCGTTGCTGACGTAATAGGGATTTAAGCCAAGATTTAAATAATGTTGCTGTCTTTGAGGACAGCGTTCATATTGCGTACCGCCTCTGCGCTTGCTGTAAAAGCAGCTTGCTCTTCGGGAGAGAGTTCTAAAGGAACAATCTTATCCCAACCATTCTTATTGATGATCACAGGTACACCGATGTTGATGTCATGTTGCCCCATCTCACCTTCTAGATATACGGATGCAGTAAAGAGTTTATTTTCATTTAGTACAATACTTTTGACCATAGCTGCGGTCGCAGCTCCTGGAGCATACCAAGCCGAAGTACCTATCAGTGCCGTTAAGGTAGCCCCACCGACCATAGTCTTCTTGACGATGTCTGCTTGTTCTTCTTCTGACAAGAACTGTGTTACAGGGATACTATTCCAGGTTGCTTTTTGGATCAATGGAATCATGGTGGTATCGCCATGCCCACCTATGACAATAGCATTTAAATCAGAAGGAGAAGCATTCAGTTTGGTTGCTAACTGAAATTTAAAACGGGCTGAGTCTAATGCTCCTCCCATACCGATTATTCTATTTTTAGGAAGACCACTAGCTTTTAGTGCCAAGTAGGTCATGGTATCCATAGGATTTGAAACGACTAGAATAATAAGGTCAGGAGAATGTTTTACCATGTTTTCAACAACGGTTTTAACAATGTTGGCATTTGTTCCGATCAATTCTTCACGAGTCATACCAGGCTTACGAGGTATACCCGAAGTGATCACCGCTACACTGCTACCTGCGGTTTGTAGGTAATCATTAGTAACGCCTTTTATTTTTGTGTCAAAGCCAAGTAGTGCTGCTGTCTGCATCATGTCTTGCGCTTTGCCTTCGGCGACGCCTTCTTTGATATCTAATAATACGACCTCTTCCGCAAAATTGGCTCTTGCAATGTTATCGGCTGTAGTAGCGCCTACGGCTCCGGCTCCTATAATTGTTACTTTCATCGGTTTTCAAGTTTAGAATATCTGATTACTAAATCTACTTAATATTACTCGTTTAACAAAGCGGACTAGCAAAAAAAGCAATAGATTGCTCGGACAAGCAGACTAAAACGGATAGCCTATCGCCAGGTTGAATATTAAGTTTTCGCGTCTCCATTTGGAACTTTTTAAGTCGATGTCCTTGAATACCCAGCGCTCGCCTTTAGGAAGGTAAGGTACTCTGAAAGGTACAGCTAAATCAGTACGTATAATCAAGAAGTCAAAATCAAATCGCAGACCGGCTCCACCTCCTACAGCGAGTTCGGATAAGAACTCTTTGGATAGGCGTCCCCCGGGTTTGTTTTTGTCGGTCCGTTGAAGCCAGACATTTCCCGCATCTACAAAAGCTGCCCAATGAACAAAGCCAGCGAGTTTGGAACGGTATTCTGTATTGAGTTCCAGTTTAAAATCACCCGTCTGGTCCGCAAAGTAATTGTTGGCTCCTATATTCTCGGGAGCAGAAGAACCCGGTCCAACTGCCCGTGCCCGGAATGAACGTAAGCCGTTAGGCCCGCCTGTATAGTATTGTTTAAGATAAGGCAGGGAGTAGGAGTTACCATAGGAATAACTGGTTCCTATCATAAGCCGGGATGCCAATTGGGAACTCTTCCCTAGCTTCATGTAATGCCTAAAATCTCCTTCTACACGGACAAACTGACTGTAGACGGTGCCAAAGAGGGTACGTGTCTCGTCATTTTTGTAACTCGCACCCTGAATTAAACCGAGTACGTTTCCAGAAAGATTGACACCTCCTTTAAAATAAAAGGTGTGTTTTCGGTTCTGGTCCATCGAATTGGTAAAAGTATAGGTGTAGTTTGGACCGAAGGAGAACTGCGGGTCAACTATACGCTTTAGGGTCGGTACGGTATCCATCTGCGCCTGGTAATCGGCCGATATGTTACGAGGCTGTACATAGATGATTTCAGCTAGCGTAAGGTCGTGTTGCTTTTGGTCGTTTTCCTTCCACATGTAGCCATAGCTCAAGGTAGACGAGTTAAGGACGTAGGCTGTTCGTCTATTCAAGAACTCGTATCCTACTTTGAGGTAGGTTTTTGGGATAAAGCGTTTTGAAGGAGCCCATTTATAAGGCGAAAGTAGCCTTGGCCAGGTGATCCCTAACTCGGCACCGTACCTGTAGTAAGCGGAGTTAAGATTGACTTTTCCTCCGGTTTGTGTTTCATACCCACCAAATACATTGAGTGTCACCGTCTCGGCCCCTTTGAACGCATTGCGTAGTGACCAGGTAACATTTGCTTCGGATCCATTGTACACGGTTGCGGTCTTGGCTAAGATCTCAAAGCGTATCGATCGTTTTGGAAGCGGTGTGAGGTAATAGTATACATCAAGTGTATTGGCAGAATCCGGACTGTTTTCAAAGTTGTTTTTAACAAATTTGAATGTATTCAGGTTTACCAAATGATTGATGGTTTGATTGTGGTCATATCTGTTGTATAATTCGCCCTTTTCGAAGAAAATGTGATTGGCTAAAACTTTCTTCCGGAAGGTGTTCTTCGGATCTATGAAGTGTATGTTTTTGTTGTACAGCTCCATATTACGCGAGTTTCTACGGGTGTAGCCTTGAGATCCTAAGGTATAATTGGGGTATACGTAGATGTTGCCAATACGTTGCGGTTCTTTCGCCTGCTTGGTGGTTTCGGGCTTTACCGTTACATACATGTTTACCTTATGATTGCCTATAGTGCTATCGACTTCGACGAGAATGTTGTCGGGGTTGAAATAATAATAACCTTTGTTCTTGAGCGAATTGTCGATTCGTTCCCGCTCGCTGATAATAACGTCAAGACTATAATTTGAACCTACCTTAAGAAGGGATTCGTCCTTTACAGAGAGGATGTCCTTACCGATATGCGACGTAGAGTCGATGCTGTAGCTTAGTGAGTTGATGCGATATATCTTTCTTGGTACTGCAGTGTAAAGGACACTAGCATACTTTCCCTTTATGATGGTATCTGAACTTACTGAAGCATTGAAAAATCCAATGTTTTCCATACGGTTGCGCAGTAGATTCTCGTTGTATTCCCGGTTCACGTCACTTAATAGGACAGGGGCTTCGCCTTGTTTCTTTAGGAATTTTCGAACGAGGTTTTTACTGGTGTCGTAGCCTCCACCCATATTCCAGAATAGAAGCTTCCAAGGTACTCCCAATGCTTTTTTGTTGGGTTTGGGCATCAGTAAAGAGGCGAGATTCTCTTCAAAAGCGAGTTTCCGTTGTGGGTTAATAGCGGTGTCTAATTTGAGGTTGACCTCTCCTCCGGTATATAGTTTTTCCCCCTCGGCAATATACTTGGTCGAACTACAGGAAAATAGAACTGTAATAAATAGTGTAAATGCGATTATTGACCTGATTCTATTTCTCATTTTGTCTCCTTTCCTCTTCCTCATTGCGGATAGCAGAAACTGGCTTTTTAACTTCTGCACCTTGGTGTGTACTGTCTTTTTTATTCTTAATTGAGTCTTGTGTCTGCTGTAGCTTTTCTTGAGCTTCGCGCTCTTGCATCCGCTTGCGGAACTCTGGACTGTGTAACATCAAACTGTCTTTGATGACGGTGCGTACACTATCGCGGTAGATGGAGTCTGTCTCCATACGATCTACATTAAACCGCTTTCTGAAATTACTGTTGTCCGAGTTGTAATACTGTTCCAGTGCTTTGGAACTCATAAACAGTTCTCTGAATCTGTTGTAGCTCATGTTAATAATAAAACCGATACCAGTCTCTACAAACTGTCCTTGCAGGGTGGCTTGGTATTGGTTTTTGCGATATACCCTAGCAAAATAGCGTCCATCTTTCGATAACTGGTAGTCTATCGAGATATCTCCGGCTATATTATTCGGTTTTTCGCCCGGACGGGTATTACCTTCCACTTCAAAGTTTGATCCGACAGTGATTTTTAATCTGTCGTCAAAGAGCATTTTGGATATTCCTACCGCAAGGTCCGTACGGTTTTGACCGGAACCGGTGAGGTAATCTTGTTCGGATTGTAGATTGAAATCCAGTTCGACTCCTTTTATCAAATCGGAAGCAAGGTTATTCAGTTGGCCGGATAGGAATGAACTCACGGAGCTACGGGCTATACCTTCTACGCCGCCACCACCCGAGAGACTTTCGAATGGATTGGATGACATAAAACGTCCCATAATAATCAATGAGAATACTTGTTTGTTTAATTCGGCTGGGTCATCGCGTAAAGAAGCAAGACCGATGTTTACTTTGGAAACAACATCCTGAGACACGATCGCATTGTTTTCATCCAAATCAATATCAAATCGGATATCTGGTTTGAAGAGTTCGCCCGATAGAATCAGCTTGACATTGAAAGGTACCCGTTGTTTGTACAGGTTCTGGCTCTCTGTGCCGATTTGGTTGCTGACAAGCTCTAGTGTAGGGAAGCGTCCCTTGTAAATTGCGGTAATGTCCATCCGCGCATCCAGAGGGTCTCCATTCCAAGTGATGGTACTTCCTTTTTCAAAATCGAACTCTTTCTTAATAGGTCCAAAGTTGAAGGAGTAGTTTCCTTTTTCAACGGTAAATGTTCCAGACATGGTTATCTTTTCACTGGCGTCGATGGCGGTATTCAATTCGGCAATCCCTTGGATGTTTAAGGCATCTTGGGAACCTTCGTCTATGATGACTTTAAATTTAGCCTCCCGGTCTGTACTGAGATTAAGGGCGAGATCCATGCCAGACAATTTAGTCGCGGTAGTCATGGAATCTAGTCTCGCAAAGATGTTGGCTCTTGCGGTGTCACTTTTATCTACAAATTTGACTACCCCGTCACGCTCTGCAATTCCAGGATTCTCATTGGGAACGATAAAAACAAAGTCTGTGTTCTCATTTGCTTTTACATCACCATCGATAACAGGTTTATTTAAATCACCAGATATGCGAATATTGGAGGTAATGTTCAATTTACCATAGAACAGGTCATTGTCTTCTCTCGTGGAGTTGACTGCCGCAAAATTCTTGGTCGTTAGATTGAGGTTGAAATCAAAATCCGTATAGTTCTTTGTCAATATGCTCCCGTTTAATTTGGCTTGGTTGCCACGGAGATCGTTTAATGCGAACTGTTTGAAGACGATTCCCTGATTGTTGAAGGTGATTTTTTGGTTGTCCATCAACAAATCTGCATTTAGCATGGATACATTCATGCGTGCCTTGTTAAAGGTCAGGTCACCCGATATCTTTGGTGCGTCAAAATTGCCCCCGATCTGAAGAAGACCATTAAGGTCACCCTCGCTATTTTTTAGATAGCCCATACTGAAGGCTTCTATTGTTTTTATTTTTAAGGGTTTCAATTCCAGAGAAGCATTAAAGCTAGCTTCTCCGTTTGGAGGTGCTAGATATTCTCCTAGTAGCTGTACATCGTTTCCGTTTTCTGTGATCTTAACATCAGCAGAATAGGTGTTTTCTTTGAGGTTATCTACTTTCACCAAGATATTACCAACGGTATCCTGTCCAAAATAGAATTTTTTAATTTCCAGATCGGATACAAATACTGGGTTGCTGGATAAACGGGAGACTGTAGCCGCACCATTGATGCCCCCTCCAAAGTTAAGTATGTCAGATTCGAGCATACTAGAGAAAGTCTCTATCCTAAAATTGTTGAAGGTGAGGTCTATAGGGGAGTTGAATGTGCTGTCTTGCGATTGTATGCTGAAATCTTGTCCTTTATAGCTGAGTTTAAAATCTTGGGCACGGATACCGTCTTTACCAAAGCTAAGCTGATTGCTTGGGTTGATATTCCACTTGTCGTAATTTAACATGAGGCCATCTTCGAATAGACTAAGCATATAATTACTCTCATCTACACTCATTTTTGCGCCAAGGTGGTAACGGTCTTTTTGTGCTTTATCTTTTATCCAGAGTCCGAAATCCAAATTGTTCTCAATGATTTTACCACTGAGGACGGTATTGTTCAATTCGATATTATTTACTTTGATTTTGTTGATTAATGTAGAGTAGTACATCGTACTATCTACCGTGATGATGTCTAAGCCCACGTCTTTGACTTCAATACCATCGTATATGAGGGTAGGAGCTATCAACTTAGCCATTATACTCTTTTGTTGGCTATTGAAGGTACCATCGAGAGAAATGTCATCCATTCTTTCGAGACCAGGTAAAAAGTCCCTTAGGAATCTTGAGTTATTCAATGTCGCTGAAAATTCGAAATTCTGATTCTCATACTTCAAAGGAGTAGGAGGCTCGTTTTTTGGATTGTAGTATATTCTTGCAACATCCTGTAGCGAGGCCGCTAGCTCGGTCAGTTTGTATTTTCCAACCAAGTGAGCATTTAGAAATTCGGACTTGAGGACTAATGCGTTTCGGTTGGTATCGGCAAGAGCGGTCACCGATATGGTATCTAGCGCATAGCGAGAGTCATTATAGGCAATAGAAGAATGGGAGACAATTAAATCTCCGTTTAAGTGGTTGATATCAGCTGTCGTTAAATCTAGGTTTACCTTGCCATGATAACGGAAGTCATCCTTCATTAGCTTTAGGTTTTTGAGATTGACGGAGTCGATCATCAATTCGGCTTTTACCGCGGGATAGGCGCCGCGCATATCTGCCGCCATATCCAGATTAAATTTCACATTGGGGTCAATGGAATTGATATTGCCGGCGATATCTCCATTTTGCGCGGTTAAATCGAGTAATATGTCATGGTATTGATAGCCCATGGCATCTAAGCGATTGACTGTTCCGTTCATCGATGCACGCATTGTCTTGGGGTTGAGGCCTTGACCTTTTACTTGTGCATCTATGGATACGATTCCCAATGTAGAATCTTGGTCGAGTATATGTCCAATGTTGAAATCAGAAATGGACAAGGTCGCATCGTAGGTGGTGTCTCTTCCTGCCATGTTGAGGTAACCATTGATGGTCGCATTTCCTTTTTCGGTGAGTAAGCTCATGTTGGTGTCAAAACCTTTCATGCCGCCTTTGAACGAACCGGATAAAGATATAGAATTCGGGAACTGAAAAGCCATGTCTTTAGGAAGCATAGACTTTGCAATAAGTCTGTCCAGATCTTTTTTGCTTGTTGTTAGTTTCTTAAGATTGAGGTTTATAAAAAGCTTGTCCGTATCGGGCAGGCCTTTGATATCTGCGCTCGCAATAATATTGGTGTTGTCGAGCGTGCGGAAGTTGAGTGAAGGAATATGAAGATCATTGAGCTTGCC
>JAITLW010000173.1 GCA_031277715.1 Sphingobacterium sp.
TGCCCGTGAAGCTTTACTGCTTTTGGCAGTATTGTCACCGACACTCAGCTGATCGGCCTGCCCTATATCTCCTTTGATCAACTGGAAGACCTCATCCTCGCTCGAACGTATCGGAAAGAGCTGCTCATGATTGTCGGAATCTATAAATTGGGTCACAATAGGTACCTCGCCCCACAAGCGTACAAGATTATAATAACACCAAGCCCGTACAAAGTAGGCCTGTGCTTTAATCTGTTTTTTTCGGGTTTCCTGCGTAAATGTAATCCGGTCGACATTGTCGATGATGGCATTGGCCATCGAAATAACCGTGTAAAAGGGTTGCCAGTTGGCGTCATTGAGATTGGCCGTGAGTTCATTGTTTATGAAAGATTGTATGCCTCCTGCCTGAAGCCCTCCGCTGATATTGCCTGTACGGCACTCGAACCAATACATCCAGTTGTGTACGGTAAAAGAATTGCGCATGCGTAGGTAAAGTCCATTTAGTGCGGATTCGGCATCGGCTTCATTGCTCCAATAAGACTCGTTCGAAATACTGCTATCTGGCTTGAGATCCAAACGTTGGCAACTTTGTAATAACGAAATAATGATCGCTATGTACATGCTTTTTAAGTATATGTTCATGGTCGTGCTACTCATTATAATTAAAAACCCAGGTTAAGGCCTACGGTAAACACCCGCGGATTGGGATAGTTATTGTCCCCCACATTGCGGCCACTACCGCTGTACTCTGTGATGTAACCCGGATAGGCTGTAAAATAGTGCAGATTAAGGCCGGAGGCATAGACTGTAAACGCCCCTAGACCGTACTTTTGAAGTATCTTTTCGGAAAAACCATAGGAGAGCTTGACTTCGCGTATCGCAAGATAGTTGCCTTTGTACGCGTTGAGATTGGATGTTCTGTACCAGTTCCACTGGCCCAGGTTGCTCCCATCCTGAACGTCAAATCTCGGTATAGAGGTACGTGCGGCATCTCCAGGGGCCTTCCATGCATCAAGTACATCTACCGTCGGGACGATGTAACCGTTCTCGCCATAGGCATTTAGCATACTGATCTGTCTGTCGTAAATATGATGGCCCAAAGCAAAATCTGTCAGGACATAGAGTTCAATACCCCGGTAATTTAAGCTGGTATTAAAGCCCCCGGTCGTCGTAGGGATATGGTAGCCCAATACAAACTGATCGTCGGCTGTGATGCGATTGTCGCCATTTCGGTCCTGCCACTCGTAATCACCTGCAAACTTCTTGCCCACGGTAGATTTTCTTGTCTCAGGATTCCATCCTCCGGCCCGATCATCGTAACGTGCGGCCGCGGCCTGCTCGGCATTGTCGATCAAGAAGTCGGTGCGGTAGCCTACTATACTGTACAGGCGCTCTCCCTCAGCAATCCCTCCTACACCGCCGCTACCGTCGGCAAAGCGTATACCTCCGATACGGTTTTTGTCAATTCCGTTGCTAGGCAACTCTAATACCTTATTGAGATTATAGCTGATGTTCGCTCCTAACTGCCATTGAAAATCAGCCCTCCGGAACAGCTTTACCGTAGCGGTTGCTTCGTACCCATAGAACCTGACCTTGCCCACGTTGGACTCGATACTCCCGAAACCGCTGGTATTGGGTAGAGGTTTGCTGAATAGCAGGTTGTTGGTATTCTTGCTGTAGTAGTCTAGGGTCAGATTAACTAAATCATCTTTTAGTAAGGAGATATCCAGTCCAAAATCTACCTGCGCAGAATTCTCCCACCGTAAGCTACGGTTGGGCATGGATGATGGGGTCGCGGCGGCTCCGCCATCATAGATATTTGCGATAGACCATAATCCCTGGTAGTCATATCGTCCGACTGCATTATTGCCGGTAAGGCCGTAGCTACTACGGATCTTAAGCTGATTGATCCAAGTCTGGTCTTTTAGAAAAGCTTCTTCGCTAATGATGTATCCTGCCGAAACTCCCGGGAAATAACCTACTCTCTTGTCGTTTGTAAATTTAGAAGATGCATCGATCCGCAATGAGCCTGACAATAGATATTTGGAATTAAAGCTATAAGATATACGTCCAAAGGTACTATTGAGCCGTTCTCGCTCTCGAGTGGAACTGGCGCCTAAATATTCGGATGAAGCATTGAGGGTAATGATATCGTCGCTACTGCCGCCCTGTGCACGGGCATTGTAACCGTAGATATTATAGCTCAGGGATGATGCCCCGATCAAGGCATTGACCTTGTGCAATCCCCAGTTCTTGTTGTAGGTCAACGTGCCTTCGAATTGATTGCTTTGGTCGAGGTCCCCAAAATACTCGGCCGGTCGCTGGGAGTTGTACATATTTGCTTTTTGAAAGTATTCTCTATGCGAATAGGTCGGATTATAGTAACCATCAGCACGGGCTACCAAGCCTTCGATAATATCCCATTCTACGCCTACCTTGCCCATAAATCGAAACGTGTTACTATTGTAGGTAATGTTTTCAAGGATATGTAAGGGATTGTTAAAGTTGGCATCGCGGCCACCAGGTATGGTACCGTCGGGCATAACGCTTCTTAAAGTAGGCGCCATATGTATGCTCCTCGAAAAAATATTAGCCTGGTTGTGGATGGCATTTGAATAGCTCTTGGTAAAGCCTAAATTCGTATGCATGCGCAACCGGTCTGACAATTGATAGGATAAATTGGAACGCAATGTAAAATTGTCCCAATCACTCATTTTGACAAATCCTTCGTCTTTGGTATATCCGATGCTGGACATATATTTTAGTTTTTCTGTACCGCCGGTAGCTGTAACATGCACATTCATTGTATTACCACCTTGGAATACATTGTCCTCTACGTCGGTATCTTCGAAAACTAGGGTCTTGGTGGGGTCCAAAGGATCTGGCATGCTCTTCCAACCTACGGGCACTTCCTCTCCGCTCTGCAGGTACCGTGTACTAAAATTGCTCTTGGCATCATTTCCGGTACCTGCGGGATGGGCCAATGTCAACCATGAGCTATAACTGCTCTGCTGGATAGCCGGTCGGACTATACTCAAAAATTGTTCGGCATTTAGTCTCTTTATCCGACGGCCTGCATTTTGGTAACCGTAATATACATTTCCGGTAACCTTTGTCTTCCCTGTCTTTCCTTTCTTCGTCGTTACCAGAATAATTCCATTGGAAGCTCTGGCACCATAAATTGCTGTTGACGCTGCATCTTTTAGGACCTCGATAGACTCCACATCTTGAGGAGGAACAGTCGCCAATGCACCAGGCATACCATCGATAAGTACAAGGGGGCTGTTACTTTTATTGATCGAAGACCCACCACGAACGGTTATCTCAGCTTGAGCTCCAGGAGCACCGGAAGTACTGTGGACACGTAATCCTGTAGCCTTGCCTTTGAGGGCTCCAGATATGGTGTTGCTCACCACTTTTGTCAGCTCTTCTCCCTTAACCTGGGAGACCGCTGTAGTCAGTTCGCGCTTCGTTTGTGTACCGTAACCAATAACGACCACATCCTCAATCTCGGCCTCTGCAACTTCTAGGATCATATCGATCGTACGACGTTCGCCCACGACCTGTGTCTGTGTGGTATATCCTAAAAAGGAGAATGTGAGTATATCATCCTTGGCTGCGGTAATAGTATAACGCCCTTCGCTATCTGTTTTTGCTTCTAGCCCTTTGCCTTTTATAGCGACGCTGGTTCCAGATAGTAGCTGGCCGGACATCGTCCTGACCTGTCCCGATACGATCCGCTGTTGAAGATTTGCTTCTGTAATCTTGGCATTGACAACTGTTATGGGCCTATCGACGCGGTGTATGATAATCGATTTTTTCAATATTTCGTATGAAAGATCGTATGATGGTAAAAGAAGGGATAAACCTTCCCGTAGCGGTTTTTCATTTATAGACACCTCGATCGGTCCCGTTGTGGAAATTATATCCGCATTACAGATTACCGTATAACCGGTTTGCTTTTTGATCTCGCGAAACACATGCAATAAGGACATACTCTTGCCTTTGATAGTAAGTGTCTGTGCGGATACATCCGCTCTTGCTTGCGCGAGTAAGACCAAAAGGAGAACAAGAACCATTTTCATAACAATCAGGTATTTAAAAAGTGGGCGTACGCGTGTAGACCCCAATGATACGATGTAATTTTTCATTACCTTTGATTGGTTTTAGTTAGTTAAATAAAATACGACTCTATTTTTTTTAGAACTTCGACCGCTAGTCGGGGAAGGTGCGAACTTTCCCGGCTTATCTGGATTGGTTGTAAGTTCCAGTTATGTACTTACTTCATAACCACTGTCCTCCTTCCTTGTATGCTATAGGTGATACGTTTGTCGGTTCTTTTGATAACCTCCATAACGGTATCAAAGTCTTCGTAACGGGATACCGCTCCCCAGATAGTAATGTCCTTTATACTGGGACTCAATTGAATATCGATATCATACCAACGTTCCAGACGCCGTGCTATACGCTCTAAGCTTTCGTTATTAAACATAAACTCGCCATTCTTCCAAGCCAGACATTCTTCTATATCGACGGCTTCCACCCGGATTCCGGCGGTGGAAACCAAAGATTGTTGTCCAGGACGCAGCAACTCAACTCCCTGTCCTGCCGCAGCGGCAACCTTGACGCTTCCTTCGAGTAATGCAACACGCGATGTGTGTTCGTCTGTATAAGAATTGATGTTGAAGTGGGTGCCCAATACTTCAACCAGCTCCCTTTCCGTCTTTACAATAAAGGGCTTTTTGCTGTTGGGCGCGACTTCGAAGTACCCTTCCCCTTCTAAACGAACCTCACGTCGATCACCAATGAAGGTGACCGGATAAATAAGTTTGGACTCGGCATTGAGCCATACTTTGGTACCATCGGAAAGTGTAATATGGTATTGGCCTCCTCTCGGTGTTCTTAACACTAACTGGGTGTGGGCCACTAAATCCTGATTGGCAAGGGTGTCCCCTCCGTCATAACGAACGCCATTATCGATTACAATACCTTCATGATCTGAACTAAGCAGAATTTCTTCTCCATTTGCTAAAGTCAAAATCGCTTTGCTATTTCCTGCGGGGATGTCGCCGCTAAATTGTTCTGTCGTGCCATTTGAATCCCTGACGAACGGATACAAAAAATACCCGCCTATTCCCATACATAGAACGATGGAAGCAACTACAGCATATCTGAACCAAGGCTTGCGGTGCCTATTATGGCCTTCTCCTGCTCTGATATGGGTCAATATGTGATTCAGATTATCCTCTTCGCGCCGGGCAAAATCTGCATCGAATAGGTACTCGTACTCTAACAACAATTCACGAAGCCCTTCTTCGCTTTTAAGTTCGTCGGCTGTCTTTTTCAAATCTGGATATCTGGAGAACAGATCACGTAGCTCCTCATTGTCTTCTAGAGACAATAATCCATTGATATAGTCTTTTAATAGCGGAATTAGGTGGTTCATAATTTTATAATCGCATTACATTAATAGAAACACGATGGCAATAGAAATCTGACGAGAAAAAGCATAATTTTTCAGGAAACAATATAAACAACTGTTATTCAGCAGAATAAATTAAGACAAAAAGGTGTACAATAAAGCACTGATCAATGCGGAATTGTTGAATTTGAAGTGAGCGCGTAGAATGGCAAGTGCACGTGAGCGGTTGGCGTACACGACATCTACACTGACTCCCAGCCGCTGACTTATCTCTTCTACAGTCAAGCCTTCTAAAAAGCTCATGTAAAAGACTGCTCGCTGCCGCTCGGATAGCTTTTCAACCTCTTGATATATAGCCGCTATCAACTCGGCATGTACCATCTTGGTATAGACGTCTACATCCTGGGCAAGATCAAACTCGGTATTCAGGATGGATTCTAAGGGATCTTCAAGAACTGGTTTTCTAAGGTAGTTGAGGCAGGCATTCTTGGTACAGATATAGAGAAAGGCCTGTAATTTTTCTTCACTAGGGAACAAATGTCTGTTTTTCCACATCTTGATAAATGAATCGGCAACGATTTCCTCCGCGGCCTCTCTAACTTTAATATAGCGCGTAGCAAATAACAACAGCTTTCTATTATACAGACGATAGACAGCGATAAGGCTTTGTTCCTTATTCTTATGCAATCCATCGATCAAAAGAGAAGCATTGTGCATTTGCTTTATAAATCGTTCGTTAAAAATGTGATGTTATCAAAATTTAAGGCTTCTGTCTCTAGAAGACAGACTAAAGTAAACAACAATTCTTGGAAAAACAATCTGCAATTTTTAGGAAAGTCCGAAATCGAACTACAATGTGCTGGGCTTAAAGTGATAATAGCCTCCATATTTTTCATAGGAACCTATCTTCTGCGAAATCTAAACACAATAGAGAACGTCTCTTGCTGGGGCAACTTTGTGCCCTAACAAGCGACGTTTTTAAATAACCCAGTATATTACAGGTTCATTTTCTTCATTTCATTCACGGCATAATCTACGGCACGGGCTGTCAGGGCCATAAACGTCAATGAAGGATTTTGTGTGGAGACACTGGTCATACAGGATCCATCGGTGACAAAGACATTCTTGCAGTCGTGCATCTGGTTCCATTTATTCAATATCGAGCTTTTGGGATCTGCCCCCATCCGGACGCCGCCCATCTCGTGTATATCCAGACCCGGAGCCTGATTCCGGATATTTGTTTCAATATTCTTAAAACCTGCGTATTCAAACATTTCGGACATCTGTTCGAGATAATCCTGAGTCATCAAATGATCATTGTCATCATAATCAATAGCGATACGCACCAGCGGTACACCCCATTTGTCCTTTTGCGTGGTAGAAAGTGAAACGGTGTTGCTTATTTTAGGAATAGTCTCGCCCATCATATGGCTTCCGACACGCCAATCCCCCAATGTAGGGTTCAATAGACTTTGTCGTAATTGGTCTCCCATCGCCGCACTATCAATAGCTTCGGGACGGCTAGCTCCTATTGTCGTGGCGTACCCTCTCAAAAATGAGGTTTCCTGTTTCAGTACATTCCGAAATCGCGGTATGTAGCCCCCACCGGCAGGATTTTTGCCATCTGTACGATAATCCAGATGTCCGGTATACGCGGCACGGATACTCGCGTTGTAATTATGAAAAGCTAAGTACTGTCCCAATACACCTGAGCTATTGCCTAAACCATTAGGATGACTAGCGGAGGTCGAATTGAGCAAGATAAGGTTACTATTGATGGTCGATGCACATACAAAAATAATCCGTGCCTCAAATTGCATAACCTCGTTGGTCTCGGAATCCACTACGACTACTCCTGTGGCTTTCTGTTGGGCCTCATCAAAGATAATCGAGGAGACTACAGCATGCGGGCGTAAGGTCAGATTTCCTGTCTTGGCAGCTGCAGGAAGCGTGCTCGAATTGGAGCTGAAATATCCTCCGAAAGGGCATCCCCGCTCACAGAGTTTTCTATTCTGGCACTGTACGCGTCCTTGGGCTATCTGCACTGGTGAAGGATCGGAAAGGTGCGCACAGCGTGCACTGATCACATGCCTGTCGTTATAGCGTGTTTTAAGCTTGTCTTTGAAAAATTGTTCGACAATATTGAGCGGATACGCTTTTTGGAAATGGCCATCAGGCAATGTGGCTACCCCATCGTTATTACCAGAGACACCGATAAATTTTTCGACGTAATCGTACCAGGGCTTAATATCATTATAACGTATAGGCCAATCTACCGCAAAGCCATCTCTTTCGGGCCCCTCGAAATCATAATCGCTCCATCGCTGTGTCTGCCGGGCCCATAACAGGGATTTGCCCCCTACCTGATAACCGCGGATCCAATCAAATGGCTTGTCCTGTATATAAGGGTGCTCATTATCTTTTACAAAAAAGTGGGCTGTGTCCTCCCGGAATGCGTAACATCGACTTGCAATAGGATTTTCCTGCTTGACAGCGTAAGGTTGCTCCATACGGTGCGGAAATTCATAGGGATACTTGTTGGTCGTTGGATAATCCTTGATATGTGTCACATCCCGACCCCGTTCTAAGACTAAGGTTTTCAATCCTTTTTCACACAGTTCCTTGGCTGCCCAGCCTCCACTTATGCCTGACCCTATTACAATAGCATCGTATTTGTAATCTTTTTTTTCCATATTATGCAATCTTATAGTAACCGTTGTACCGTCCTGGTACGAGTTCGTATCTTTTCCGATCTTTCATCATCAACTCGGATTGTTGGAATCCTTGTATAATTTTTGCTTTGACCTTAGCAAAGAGAAACAGCGTTTCTTTGTCCATCTCTTTGTCTTTGCCATTTATCTTTGTGATTATTTCCAGCTTCTTCTCGCCACTCAGGTCTTTAAAACTATCCTTATACTGCTTGCTGCAGTATTGGTCGAGGGCTTCTCTGCCTTTAAAAAAACGTTGTTGGTCGTCGGGACTAAAACAGTCCTGTAACATGGTCAGGACGAAATGTTCGAGCGATAATTTATCTATATCAATACCATCTCCGGATGGTAGAATTACGGTGCGAACCTCTTTCACAAAGTCACCAATGTGATCCCAATCTGACCTTGAACCGGTACATCCCAGTTTTAACGTCAGCAAAGGTGAAATGATAGCTAACCGGTATATAAATCCTCTTCTATTCATATTATTATAATTTAATCTATTGTGCGCATATCTTTATGTTTTTAAACAAGTAGAACCGACCGTCCTCTCCGCCCACCAAAAGACTTTCAACTCCGCCATCTTTGGTTAATATCGGACTGACCCAACAGCCGTGGCGATCCATGTCTATTGGAATCCCCTGGTCATGACAGAGTACCTGAGGGCGCTCAAAAACGGGTGCCTCATTGGTGCCTATATTGCGCATGAGGTAAGCCGTAGCATAGGGCCTGGCTTCCGGTATGGCCTTAGATTGAAAGAGATGTATACCCTGTCCAAATAGAATATCCCAATGGCCATCCTGATCAAAATCACAGATCGACAGGGTGGCCCTCCCCTCGTGGCCTGCCTCACCGACAATCTTGACCGGAGTACCATCCTGCCATTTCAGAACTTCTTCACTGGACAAAAGCTCCACATCAGCGCTACTACGCCCTTAACGACACAGTAGCCCCTGGCTATTAATAGCAAGTAAAGGAGGTAACTTGTCATCTACTGCTGTATATTGGGCGGGGATCGTGGCAGGCTTGCTCCGCCAGGCTCCTTTAAACTCGGCTGGACCGTACTTTAGGCTTTGTACGGCAGAGAGCTTTGGCATGCTCTTGGTCCCGACATTGCGATACCATTGATAGGCTCCGGTCACATCATTGCAGACGATGTCCAATAAGCCATCTCCATCCCAATCGACAACCAAGGGCTGTACATATCCCCATCTTCTCTCATTCGGTCCCTGTATAGAGCCCGTTGCTCCGGCTTGATGCTGTATAACCTGTTCGCTGGCTTTCAGCTTAACACCAACTTCCCATATGGGTGAATCTCTGGTGCCTTTATTCTTAAAGAACCAGATAAAACCGGAAGAATCGCCTCCAATAATATCTTCGATACCATCGCCATCCCAATCGATCCACTGCACTGCCGCCAGTGTTTGTATGTGTAAATCGCCTCCCTTCATTTTTACAGGTCGGATAGCCCATTCTTTTTTAATGAAGTCATAATAATATTCGACGAGTATCCCGGGATTTCCTCCTAATATGAAACCAAACCTATCTTTCTGATTAGGGTAAAGCGCCCGGGTAGAGGTCGCGTAAGCACCACTATAGATCTCTTTTGTGACGGAAGGTATTCCTTTAGGCATTTTCTTTTCAAAAAGATGTAGGACGCCGTCAATAACGCCGGCATCGTATAAACTCATGCGATCTATCCCCCAGGTGAGTAGCAATTGTTGCTCTTTTCCGGTAGAGAGTTCGGCTTCGTATATCTTGGAAGGGCTTTGGTAAAACTCTAAGGTGAAAGGCTGGCCGTCGAGCTGAACCTTCTTGTAATTGCCGAATTGCCAATCCTTAAGCTTGCTGGCCTCGGCGGCGCTGAGTTGAACCCGGTTTTTATCACCTAGCCAAACACCTTTCTCATCGAAGCCTTTTCCGAATCCTATCTCCGTATTTGGAGGGTATACCCATGGGTTACTGTTGCCAGGCCAATAGGACTTTCCTTCATTGACGTAGGAATATTTGACGAGAAAGGTACCTTCACGATTGTGCACAATGGTAAAATCGCCCCCTATCAAGGGCTCACCGCCTATCAATAAAGGCTTGACTTCTTTAATCGTTAAATCATCGTCATTGTCAAATTCAACCTGCCACCATTGTTTTTTCTTGATGTCCATAAAGAAGTAGAAAATCTCTCCCTGCACCACAATAGACCTCGCCAGGCTATAGGTCTTGCTAAGCTCATCTAAACGCACGGGGCGATCGTAACATAGAGAACCGTCTTCGGTCCGGCCGATAAATTTACTCCGATAAAATCCGTTGCCCAACAGCGCGATATGTACCAAAAGATCTCCATTAGACAATACCACGGGCTTGATGTCCAGGCCAAACCCATAATCAGAAATGGTATTCTCTGGATAACGTAACGGGGCTACCCGACTCTGCTGTGCATACAAACCTGTCGCAAATAATACTAATGCTATAATGTAGATAGTCGTAGGTCTCATCATCCTTATTTAAGGTGCAACGGTAATCTGTACTTTGCGCAGAACCTCATTCTTTCCATCTTTATTGGCATTTATCGCAATAAACACAACTTCGTACTGGCCTGCTTTCTTGTAGATGTGGCTGTAACTCTGGATCGGTTTATCAATAAAGCTTTTGACAGCTACACCGGGATTATGACCGAGATTGGTATCGGTGATTACAAATGGGTTACTCAAACACCACATTTCGTAAGTATCTGTTGTAGTCAAAGGCCCTCGCATGGTAACCGCTGAGGAACTGGCCGCCAGATCGAATGAATTGGCCATCCAAGAGGCTATCCCTCCCTCGTAAAATGGTTTCCAACCGGCATTGCCCTGGGTCATCAATACAGTGGTACCCAAGGGAGAGACTGCGCTCAATGTCAATGCCTGAAATCGCCAGATGGCTGACTTGCCGTTTTCGATAGTATTAGGCCTATTGGTGTAACGAAAGGCGATGTAGCTTTTTTTATTTCTAGTGATGTGCTCTGCAATGTTATAAACACCCGATGCGATATAAGGATTGGTACTACTACAATTGAGTGGGCTCCAAGCATATTTTTCGCTAAGGTCTATCCATTTTGCCGACTTTATTTTGTCCAATTGCTCCTCGGCCGGAACATTGCTGAGGTCAAGATCGCTACTTATCAAAACATGGAATTGATCGGCCTGACAGAAGGGAGCTGTCCCTCCCTGTCCGCGAACTTGATTTTGAAAGGAAAGATTTAATCGCTCTAAGGAGATTATACTGTCCTTGTCTGAATAATAATAATCGTTACCAAATTCACCAGAATAAAAAGTAACGATATCGGCATCTCCTACAAAATCAAACTGAACAGGTTGCCCAACCTGGACGGTAGACTGTAACACCTGTACGTCAAAAGCCGGAGAAACAAGCTTTAACTCTTTGGAACATGCTCCTCCCAAAAGAATAACTAAGAAAAGAACAATATATTTATGCGTATTCATAATGAATGATATTATATATCCAATATTTTTAAATGAATTACCAACCGGGATTTTGATCTAATTTTGGATTTACCCCCATTTCATAGGAAGGTATAGGCCAAATAACATCTCTTTCCTTGGCATTGTTATAATAATTATACATGGAGGTGTACAGCGTATTGGTACCTGTAGGTACTTCGGACAACCGTTCTTTCATCTTATCGTAGAAATCGCCCCAACGGATGAGGTCATTTTTGCGGAGCGCTTCAAAGCATAGCTCCCGTGCTCTTTCATTTTTTATCTCGCCTTTTAGTTGTTCGTACGAAAGTCCGGCGAGGTCTACGGAAATATTACCGGTCTCTACGGCTACTCCTTTGGCACGCCGACGTACTTTGTTAAGGAAGTCCAAAGCGTTGATAGGTGAATTTTCAGATTCGTTGACCGCTTCTGCAGCCATTAACAGAACATCAGAATAGCGTACCAATGGGAAGTTCTGTGGAGTCTGTGTATTGGTCTTTG
>JAITLW010000184.1 GCA_031277715.1 Sphingobacterium sp.
TCCAGTATAGCTTTTACAGTATAAGGAGCTACTGCAGATTTAATTTCCATCCATGTCCTGAATAGTTTACCACTGGTACGTGTCTCTTCTGTTGGCATATCGCCTTCGCGGATAACCAAAGGTTTTAGTTCATTTTTAAACTGAATGGACTGGTCGCGGTATTTTTCAAAAACATCCTGTAAGCCGTAATTGCTCTCTTCAGGCAGTAAAGAAATTGCTTTTTCGTAACCTTCAATCCGGTCATTGTTGATTTCTATGAGTTGATTCAAAAGGTCTGCTGTGTCTTGATGTAAGTTTTCCATGTCGTTATTCTTTTTGTTTGCATAGAGTACAGCTGTAGGAGCATATAGTTGAGGGATGAATCGAATAGGGGTATTAGTTACGGCAGATCAGGTAAAAGTTCGGTAGTAAGTACCGTATTAACTGTTGGCGGAGGCTATGACGGCGCAACTTCTGGGAGCATAAAAAACTAAATAGGAATTGAGCTGTTCATTTTACAAAAAAACTCAAAACCATGGAAACGAACGATAAAGAAGATTATGAGGGCAAAGTGCCCGAAGTAGTCAAGAATGAACCGGATGATAAGCCAGCAGGAAAGGGAATTATGTGGGCGATTGTCATTGCAGTCGTAATATTGGCCATTATCTATTTTGCGTTTTTTAAAAATGATGTCGGCTTTGATTAGGTAAAATTTATGGATTTGAAATCTCCAGAGCCTTTTTGGCTTGTAAAAAATGGTTTGCTGGATTCTTACCCTTCGCTGAAGGACGATATTGAATGTGAAATTCTCGTGGTAGGTGGCGGAATAACCGGGGCACTGATTGCGCATCAATGTATAGCGGATGGTTACGATACTGTTCTGATCGACAAGCGGGAGGTTGGATACGGTAGTTCGTCTGCGACCACCTCTATGTTGCAGTATGAAATTGATGTTCCGTTGTATCAGTTGTCTGCGCTTATCGGTACGGAGAAAGCGGTGGCAAGTTATAAAGCCTGTTCGCGCGCGATCGATCAACTGGAAGCTATTGCCCAGGAAATCGGTTCAAAGGCTGGTTTTGAGCGGAAGAAGTCGCTTTATTTTGCGGCAAAGAAAAGAGACGTTGCTGGTTTGAAGAAGGAGCTCGAAGCACGTGCCGCAGCCGGTTTTGAAGTAGAATGGGTTTCGAAATCGGATTTATCCCACGGTTTTGGATTAGAAAAAACGAATGGAGGGATTTTGTCCCAACAAGGAGCCAGTGTGGATGCGTTCTGCCTATTGCATGAATTGCTGGCCTATAACCAGCAACGGGGCCTGCGGGTCTTTGATCGGACGGAACTAAAAAAGGTAAGGCACCGTAAGGGAGATAGCCTGTGTACAGTAGTGAGCGGAGCAAAGATCCAAGCGCAGAAAGTCGTGTATTGCGTAGGGTACGAAAGTCAAAGTATGATTAAGGAGCGTTTCGTGAATTTATTGAGTACCTATGCTATTGTCTCCGAAGTCGATGCATACGCCTGCAGACCGATTGAAAATCTATTGATCTGGAATACAGATGCACCTTATATCTATATGCGCTGCACAGATGATGGACGTGTGCTGATAGGAGGAGGGGACGAAAAATTTAGAAATCCCCAAAAAAGGGATGCGCTCCTGACGAGGAAGGCTCGTAAACTCTGCAGGAGTTTTGAGCGCTTATTTCCTAAGAGGACATTTTATACGGACTTTTCATGGACGGGTACATTTGGGGAAACCAAAGATGGCCTCCCCTATATTGCGCCCCACAAAGACTTTAAAGAAGCTTACTTTGTGTTAGGATTCGGAGGTAATGGTATTACATTCTCCGTTGTGGGTATGGAAATGCTCTCTTTTTGGCTCAAAGGGGAGATACACCCCTTGCAGGAAGCATTTGCTTTTGGTAGGTAATATGCTGCCTTAATGCTGTTTCAATCTGTCGACCGTTACTTGTGTAACGGTTTTTTTTATAATTAATATTTTTTTAAAACAATTTCATGACAATTGATGTATCTACTATAACCAACTACTATGTAAAAGACTGTAACTGTGTATTAGCCTATGAAAAGAACATGTGTTTACCTTGTTTTTTATTTCTTAATCGCCCTGTTAGGGCCAGCATCTGTCTATGCGCAGGTACCGGATAGCACCTGGGGTAAAAAATTTGAAAATTATCCGACCTTCAAGTTTAAGGGATTGTTTCAGGCGCGCTATGTGGTAAGTGCCAACGAGGATGTCGATGTGGGCGGACAGCATCACGAAGACCACTCGGGAACAAGCAATTCCTTTGCGCTGAAGTATATGCGCGCGCAGGTACAGGCGAAAATTAGCCAACGCACAGAGGTCGTAGCACTGGTGAACCTTGCCGATTTTAAGAACGATCCGAAATCCCGCGTATTGGAGAATGCTTATTTAAAATACACATTCAGTCCCAAAGCAGCAATCACTGTAGGGCAGTTTAGACCTTGGTTCGGTATTGAAGAAACGATTCCAGCAGACATTATTAAGTCTTTGGACTGGTCGAATCAATATAGCGAATTTGGAAAGCTCGGTTGGACGAGTTTTCAGATAGGTGCTTCGATCGGGGGGACATTACACGTCGGGAAGATGCCCTTTCAGTACGCGGTCTCTGTGGTCAACGGAAATGGAAAGAATCAGGTCTCGGACAGTGATAATGGAAAGCAGTATATGACCCGTGTGGTATTTGGGCTGTCCAAAAAATATGGAGTCAATATAGGCCTGAACGGTGGTGTAGGAGAGGTTATTAAAAAGAATGTATATGCCTGGGGCGCGGATATTGTAGGTAATATTCCGTTTTCCAAAAAATGGAATTTAGACTTACAGTTGGAAGGTAAACAGGCAACCAATCATGCGCTGTACAAAACTATTCCAGAAGAAGATAGACCGAATGATATCAATAGTTACCTCGTGCGGGGTTTCTATTTTTTACCTAACCTACGTTACGAAATCCGTCACAAAAATCTAGGCTCAATAGAGGCTTCCTGCCGTTATGAATACCTGGATAGGAGCTTTAGTAGGGATTCTAATCCCCGACACACAATTACTCCGATGCTGGGGTTAGAGTTTTTAAAAGATTATGGTGCCCGTATACAAATAGGAATGCAGATGGACCGCTATAAGCATCAGGTAGCCAATACGACGACTTATAACGGCAATTTGTTTATTGTACAGGTACAAAGTAGGCTTTAATAGATGGAATAAATCA
>JAITLW010000192.1 GCA_031277715.1 Sphingobacterium sp.
AGTTGCCCCGAAAGTTAGACATTATGAATGCCTCGCAATATGCGCAGTATCGTAATGATTATGCGTTGTTTACATCGGCAGACCCGTATGGCGATATCACCATTAACTCGCCTATGTCAGCCTACCCATATCCTGACCCTTATTCACTGGGAAAAGGTACAGATTGGGTAGATGAAATAACGCGTATAGCCCCTTATCACACACACAACCTTTCTTTATCAGGCGGACGGAATAAAAGCAGTTACTATGCATCCATAGCTTATGATAATACACAAGGTATTATCCAGGAGAGTGGGTTAGGGCGTTTTACAGGGCGATTGAACCTCGATTATCAGCTTTTTCCATGGATGAAAGTAGGATTGAAATATAGCTACACAAAGCGGGATGAAAATAAAAACCTAGTAACCATAGGTGGGACGAACTGGTGGAGTGGTGCGATCTATTTGAATCCGATGATCAAGGTGTACGATAATTTCAATGACCTGTGGTATTCTGGACAGAAGTTCAATTCACCCCGATCCATCCTGGATGCAGATGTAATAAATAATATCAAGCATGATGGTATTACTAATACGGGATATATTGAAATTGAACCTATTAAGAACTTAAAGTTGAATTCGCAGTTGACGTATTATTCCTACGGACGTCACACCTTTCAGTATGAACCTGGGAGTCTACCAGCTAAGGCAGACAATGAGGGAGGTATGGCGTACAGAGGCGAGTATACCCAAAGTAATCTGATGAGTCAGACAACATTGAACTATCTTAAAAAATGGGATGATATTCACCACTTCGATTTTACAGCAGGTTTTGTCGGTCAGAAGATTACGGACGATAACCTGACATTACGAGGCGAGGGGTATCAATCCGATGCTATCCTTTGGAATAATATGAATGCGATTCCAGACAAGGAAAATTATGTTGGCGGATCGGGTAATACAAGTAAGACATCGATGTCCTATTTAGCACGGGCCAACTACAATTATAAGAGCAAATACTACCTCACGGTAACAGGACGCAGGGACGGAGCTTCCAACTTTGCAAAGAATGAGAAATGGGCGTTCTTTCCTTCAGCAGCATTAAAATGGACGGTGAGTAATGAGGATTTTCTAAAAGATTCGAAATGGGTCAATGATTTTTCTATACGTGCGAGTGCTGGACGTACAGGTAACGACGGTATCTCTTCTTACCGCTCTTTGGCTGCGCTTTCATCCTCGACCAGTGGTTACCTCTTTAACGGTTCCCAACCTGTTGCATTCTACCCATCGCGCCTGGCATCGGAAGAGTTGTCTTGGGAAAAAACCGATATGTACAATGTGGCTACAGATATCGCGCTATTCAACAATAGGGTGAATATGACCTTTGAGGCTTATCTATCATATACCAAGGATCTTTTGCTCGATGTACAGACTCCTAGGCACACGGGATACGCTACTCGCTTTGCAAACATTGGGAAAACCTCCAATAGAGGACTCGAGTTTAGTGTGGAAACACGTAATATACAAAAAGATAAATTCTCATGGACGAGTACATTTTCTATCTCGCATAATAAGCAGAAGGTAGATGATATCGGTCACTATGGTTATGTAAGTGCATATTCGGCATCGGGTAATAACAGTTATATGATGTATGGTTATGTCAAGGATTATCCATTGAACGCCTTGTGGGGATTCCAGTATGCGGGTACATGGAAATCACAGGAAGAAATTGATAGGAATAAAATCACAAAATCTTATGTATCGGCTTCAGCGCAACAGTACCGCTTAGGATCAGCACGGTATATCGATTCTAATCACGATGGTGTATTTAACGAAAATGACCTTACCTATCTGGGGAGTGCCGACCCATTGGTGCACGGTGGTTTACAAAATAATTTTAGATACGATAAGTGGACCCTTGGTGTATTCCTAAATTATTCGCTGGGAGGAAAGATCTATAATATCTCGGAGCAATGGATGGGGAATGGAAGCAATTTTGCGAATCAATACACCTATATGTTAGATAGCTGGCACCCTGTTCGTAACCCCAATTCGGACTTGCCTCGAGCTGGTTCAGTCGATAATATCGCTTCAAGCCGTATGGTATATGATGCTAGCTTTTTGAGACTTAAGAGTGTGTCGGTAGGGTATACATGGGACCTGGCTAAACTGACCAACAACAAATTAAGAGATGTACAGTTTGGGCTTGCAGGAGAGAATCTATTTGTTTGGAAAAAATACAATGGTTTTGATCCGGATGTTTCATCATCCAGTAGTACTTCGACACTTAGAAGGGTTGATATTGGGGCTTATCCGAAGCCTAGAACCATCGTGGGCAGTATTCAAATAAGGTATTAAATCAAAAAAGTCTATAAATGAAGCGTTTATTTATATTTTTTCTTAGTGGTCTACTCTGGACTGGCTGTTCTATTGATGAAGAACCGACGTCCTTTGTTAATACAGACAATTATTACTTGACAGAGGCGCAGTGTATATCTGGTCTCAACTCTACATATATTCCTTTAAAGACGATTTACTCGTATACCTATCTAATCGCGACGGAAGGTGTTACAGATCTGATGTATATCGCATCGGGTACACTCGATGCGCAATTGGATATATCACCTGCTTTGCCTCGTTTTGGACAGAGTATGTGGAATCTAGGTTACCAAGGTGTGATGTACTGTAATTCGATTATAGCGGGGATTAAACGTTCGCCGCTACCCGAAGAGACCAAAAACAGACTGTTGGCAGAAGGGATGATCATGCGTGCTTATTATTATTGGTTCCTGACCTCTACATTTGGCGATGTGCCTTTTTATACCGAGGACGTGGCTAATGCTGAGGTGTTGGATAGGATATCCAAAATGGGCAGAATGCCGGCAGTAGCAACACGGGATTATTTGATTGCTGAACTACAGGAATATGTTCCGCATCTGGCACAGGTGCGCACCAATGATGTACCTGGCAATCGCTCAGGAGCAGCAATGGGATGGATGTTGATTGGAAAGCTCGCTCAATGGAATAAGAAATGGGACGTGGCTCGAAATGCCATGGATAAAGTGGAAGCTATTTATGGTGATTTCAATAAGTACCCATTGGCGGATATTGCACTGAAAAATAAGAATATTCTGGAATCAATTTTTGAGATCCAATTTGCATATTCTGAAACAGGATTGCAGGTAACGACAAACTCAGGAGCGATCTGTATGCCTACACGCAGTACAGGAGCTATATACGACGGGGTAGAGATCCCCGAACTCGGTTCTACTTCTACAACCTGGTCACCTCTCCGGCCCAACAATTTCTTTTTTCAAAGTGTGATGCGTCGTGGAGGAGATGATTTGAGAACAAATCTTAATATGGCTTGGGAATACAAGGGGGTAGCATTTAAGAGTACAGCTACAAGACCTTGGTTAGGCACTAAATTCTGGACCTATAATATGTATAATGTTGCTGACGGAAATAATCAGCGTGTATTTCGTTATGCTGATGCATTATTGATGCAGGCCGAGAATTATATGGAACTTAGAAATCAGACTGATGCCATCAAATACCTAAATATGGTGCGCAATAGAGCGGGCTTAGCAAACTACGAATTTAAAAACTGGGATCTGTTGAGAGAAGAGATTCAAAAGGAGAGAGGACGGGAGTTGCTAGGTGAGTATCAGCGCAAGTATGATCTGGTACGCTGGGGGATATGGTATCAGGCCACTTATGACTACACCGATTATGCAGCATTGAAAAACAACATGTTGCCATGTCACGAATACTATCCTATCCCTGACATCGAAGTTGTGAAATCAGGAAATAATTTGGATAACAAAGCTTATGAATTTTATGGAAAAGGTTAATATAGATATAAAAATGAAGAGTTTTAAGTTACCCGCTTTACTAGGGGTACTTTTCTTCTTGGTCCTGTTACTGGCGACGGTCTCCTGTAAAGATAAGGAAGAGGCTGAGCCTGTCATTGAGGTGCCTGAACCCGAAGAGGTGAAATTGCCTGATACGCTAAAAGTAATCAGTTACAATATTCTGGAGGGAATGAAAAATGATAAGGCAAACAATTAT